>CBAAAS010000175.1:0-6366 GCA_964658855.1 uncultured Mycobacterium sp. | reverse complement strand
TGTGGGCCGGCCCCAGTTCTCAGCGGTCCTCGAATGTGCTTCGGCGGCAAAGCAACTCGGGGCAACGGTGTGGGCTGACGGCGGCGTGCGGCACCCGCGCGACGTGGCGCTGGCGCTGGCCGCGGGCGCGTCCAACGTGATGATCGGTTCGTGGTTCGCGGGCACCTACGAGTCGCCCGGCGACCTGATGCGCGACCGCGACAACAAGGCGTACAAGGAGAGCTACGGCATGGCCTCCAAGCGGGCGGTGGTGGCGCGCACCACTGCCGACAGCGCCTTCGAGCGCGCCCGCAAGGCATTATTCGAGGAAGGCATCTCGACATCGCGGATGGCGCTGGACCCCGCCCGCGGGGGTGTCGAGGACCTGCTCGACCACATCACCTCCGGAGTCCGCAGCACCTGTACCTACGTCGGTGCGTCGACATTGGCTGAATTGCACGAGCAGGTTGTGGTCGGCATCCAGTCCGCCGCGGGCTTCGCCGAGGGGCATCCGCTGCCATTCGGGTGGTAGATCCGCCCTGACAGGCGAGACGGGCGTGTCGGCAGGGCAACGCGGGCTCAGGCGCCGCATTCCTTCGCTACCATCAGAGTTCACTCCATGAGTGGATACGTCGAAGAAGGGGTCCCCGTGCCGCAGGCACCCGCGCCAACCGGCGTGTGTGACGCCGACCCAGAGGAGCCTCCTTCCCCAGGAGTGATCGCGATCGCGGGCGAAGCCCGGGTGAAGCGGGTCACGACCGTTGGACGGTGGCCTCGATGAATCTGCTCGTCACCCTGCTCAGCCTGCTGGCCATCGTGTTGCTCACGGCCGGTACAGCTCTGTTCGTCGCGGCCGAATTCTCCCTGACCACGCTCGAACGCAGCACCGTCGAGGCCAACGCCCGCCGCGGCGGCCGTCGTGACCGTTACGTGCAGCGCGCCCATCACAACCTGTCGTTTCAGCTGTCCGGCGCGCAGCTGGGCATCTCGATCACGACGCTGATAATTGGATACCTGACCGAACCGTTGGTGGCAGAGCTGCCGCACCCGGCCATGGACGCACTCGGGGTCCCCGACCGGGTCTCCAACGCGGTGCTCACCTTTGTGACGCTGTTGGTCGTCACGTCGCTGTCGATGATCTTCGGTGAGCTGGTGCCGAAAAACCTTGCGGTGGCCCACCCCCCGGCGACCGCGCGAGCCGTCGCCGGCGCGCAGTTGCTGTTCTCCTGGCTGATGACCGGGCCGATTCGGCTGACCAACGGCGTGGCCAACTGGATTCTGCGCAAGCTGGGCGTCGAGCCCGCCGAGGAGCTGCGGTCGGCTCGTTCGGCGCAGGAGCTGGTTTCGCTGGTGCGCACGTCGGCTCGAAGCGGCTCGCTGGATCCGGCGACCGCGGCGCTGTTGGACCGATCGCTGCGTTTTGGTGAGCTGACCGCCGAGGAGTTGATGACCCCGCGATCGAAAATCGTTGCGCTGCAAGTCGATGACACCGTCGCCGATCTGGTGGAAGCCGCTGCCGAGAGCGGCTTTTCGCGGTTTCCGGTGGTCGACGGTGACCTCGACGAAACGGTCGGCATCGTGCACGTCAAACAGGTGTTCGCGGTGCCGGCGGCCGAGCGTGAGCTCACGCTGGTCACCGCCGTCGCGCAGCCCGTCGCGAAAGTGCCCTCCACGCTCGACGGCGACGCGCTGATGGGTCAGATTCGCGCCAACGATCTGCAGACCGCGATGGTCGTCGACGAGTACGGCGGCACCGCCGGAATGGTGACCGTCGAGGATCTGATCGAGGAGATCGTCGGCGACGTCCGCGACGAGCACGACGACGCCGCACAGGATGTGGTGGCCGTCGACAGCGGGTGGCGGGTGTCCGGTCTGCTGCGCATCGACGAGGTCGCCACAGCGATCGGCTACCACGCTCCCGAGGGCGAATACGAGACGATCGGCGGGCTGGTGCTGGAACAGCTCGGGCGTATTCCGGTCATCGGCGACGAGGTGCAGCTGAGCGGGCACGACGGGGTCCCACACGCCTCCGCATGGCAGGCCAGGGTGCTCCGGATGGACGGCCGGCGGATCGACCTGCTCGAGCTGTCCCAGCTGCCGGATCGTGCCGATTCCAGCGTCGGGCGAGGCCGCTGATGGGCGATGTCTTCGAGCTGTTCGCGACGATCCTGCTGATCGGCGCGAACGCGTTTTTCGTTGCCGCCGAGTTCTCGCTGATCTCCGCGCGGCGGGATCGCCTCGAAGCGCTGGCCGAGCAGGGCAGGCCGGGTGCGTTCACCGTGATCCGGGCCGGCGAGCAGTTGCCGCTGATGTTCGCGGGTGCGCAGTTGGGCGTCACGGTGTCCTCGATCCTGCTCGGCCGGATCGGCGAACCGGCCGTCGCCGATCTGCTGCAGCGCCCATTCGGTCTGCTGGGCGCGTCTCCCGCGCTGCTGCACACCGCGTCGTTGCTGGTTGCACTCGGGATCGTGGTGACGCTGCACCTGCTGCTCGGTGAAATCGTTCCGAAGAACATCGCGATGGCCGGCCCGGAACGGGCGGCGATGCTCCTCATCCCGGTCTATCTGGTCTATGCGCGCGGTGTGCGGCCCGTCGTCAATTTCTACAGCCGCTGCAACGGTGCAATCTTGCGGGCCTTGCGGGTACGTGCCCGCGACGAACTCGACGTGACCGTCTCCACCGTCGAGCTCAGCGAGATGATCGCCGAGTCGGTCTCCGAGGGCCTGCTGGACCGCGAGGAGCACACCCGGCTCACCCGCGCGCTGCAGATCCGCAACCGGACCGTCGCCGATGTGGCGGTTCCGGTCGCCGACATCCATGCGGTGCCGGTAGCCGCGGAGGGCTTCGGCCCGAGCGTTGACGTCGTTGAAAAGGCCTTGGCCGCAACGGGTTACTCGCGTTTTCCGGTCGTCGGCGTCGACAGCGGCTTTGTCGGCTACCTGCACATCAAAGATGTGCTGTCGCTGGCCGGCGATCCGCGGGCCGTGATCGACCTGGCGAGAGTCCGGCCGCTGCCCCGCGTCGCGGAGTCGTTGAGTGTCCCCGAGGCGCTGTCACGGATGCGCCGCACCAACAGTCACCTTGCGCTCGTCACCGCGCGCGACGGCGGTGCGGTGGTGGCGATGGTCGCGTTGGAGGATCTGGTGCGCGACCTGGTCGGCCTCGTGCGCGACGGGACAGGGCGTGCCTGAGGGCGCCCACCGGCGACGATGCGGGCCAGAACGGCCCGAGGAGAAGCCGGGTAACCGATTTGCTCGGTTGGATGCCGAGCAGTGGATGGCCCGCGCCCACGACTACGCCGCGCGCGTCGAAGGATTTGTTGCCCCGCATGCCAAACGGGCTCAGGTCGGCGAGGCGCATCCGGTGTGGGACTTCCTGTTCAGCTACTACAGCCTGCGGCCGAGGCAGCTGCGCTGCTGGCATCCCGGCTACGGGGTGGTGCTCGCGGGCGACGACGCCATCCGCCGATACCGGGACCGACGTGGCTACGCCGTCGACGCGTCCGGAGTCACCGTCAGCCGCGCGCACCTGATCAGCCGGCTCGAGACGATCTCGTTCGTAGCGCGGCTACTTCGTAGGACCGCTCAGCGGCCGGCCCAGTTCAACTGCTTCGGGCTGCACGAATGGGCAATGGTCTATCGCAGCGGCGACGTCCGCCACGACCGCGTGCCGTTGCGCCTCGGCGCCGCGGGCACCGACACCGTGGTCGAAGCTGAGATCGCAGGACCGTTGCGCTGCAGCCACTTTGACGCGTTCCGCTTTTTCACCGCAGAAGCGGCGCCGCGCAACGTGGGTTCCCTCAGTCGCGCCACACAACAGGATTGGGAGCAGCCCGGCTGCCTTCACGCCAATATGGACCTGTACAAATGGTCCTACAAATTGAGCCCGCTGATCGACTCCGAGATGCTGCTCGACTGCTTGGAACTGGCTGCGGCGGCTCGCGAGATCGACATGCGTGCCAGCCCGTACGACCTCAGGTCCTACGGATTTACGTCGATCCCCGTTGAGAATGCGGCGGGCCGCGCCGAGTACGTGCGCTGCCAGAAAGCCATCGCCACCCGTGCGGATCCGTTGCGGGCGGCGCTGCTGGCACGGTGTGACCTGCTGCTGAAGGTTGCCGGTTACCAGTAGTCAGGCGGTCGGCCGGTAGGCTGAGTTCTGATTTCGGTCGGCAAGTGCGGAGGGAAATGATGACAGATCGCGTGTCGGTGGGGAACCTGCGCGTCGCCCAGGTGCTGTATGACTTCGTCAACAACGAGGCTCTACCCGGCACCGACATCGACCCCGACAGCTTCTGGGCCGGTGTGGACAAGGTCGTCACCGACCTGCAGCCGCAGAACCAGGACCTGTTGGCGCGGCGCGACCAGCTGCAGGCGCAGATCGACAAGTACCACCGCCAGCACGTCATCGAGCCGCTGGACCCCGAGGGGTATCGCGAGTTCCTGACCGAAATCGGTTATCTGCAACCTGAACCCGCTGATTTCACCATCACCACCGCCGGTGTCGACGACGAGATCACCACGACGGCCGGCCCGCAGCTGGTGGTGCCCATCCTTAACGCGCGGTTCGCACTGAACGCCTCGAACGCCCGATGGGGCTCGCTGTACGACGCGCTGTACGGCACCGATGTGATCCCGGAAAGTGACGGCGCCGAGAAGGGCACCAGCTACAACAGGGTCCGCGGCGACAAGGTCATCGCCTATGCGCGCAAGTTCCTCGACGAGGCGGTTCCGCTGGCGTCGGGCTCGTGGGCCGACATCACCGGGCTCAGCCTCGAGGACGGTCACTTGCAGGTCGCGACCGCCGACGGCTCAGTCGGCCTCGCCGACCCAGAGAAGTTCGTCGGCTACACCGGCGAGCTCGGCTCGCCCGACTGGTCGGTGCTGCTGGTCAACCATGGCCTGCACCTCGAGATCCTGATCGACCCCGAGTCACCCGTCGGCAAGACCGACGCCGCCGGCATCAAGGACGTCGTCCTGGAGTCGGCGATCACCACGATCATGGACTTCGAGGACTCGGTTGCCGCCGTCGATGCCGACGACAAGGTGCTGGGCTATCGGAACTGGCTCGGACTCAACCGGGGCGACCTGTCCGAAGAGGTCGACAAGGGTGGCAAGACCATCCACCGGGTGCTCAACCAGGACCGCACCTACAAGACACCCGACGGCGGCGAGCTGACCTTGCCCGGCCGCAGCCTGTTGTTCGTCCGCAACGTCGGCCATCTGATGACGAACGACGCCATTGTGGACGCCGAAGGTAACGAGGTGTTCGAGGGCATCCAAGACGCACTGTTCACCGGCCTCGCCGCGACTCATGGATTGCGGTCCGGCTCGGACAATGGAGGGGCCAACGGCCCGCTGACCAACAGCCGCACCGGATCGGTCTACATCGTCAAGCCCAAGATGCACGGGCCCGACGAGGTCGCGTTCACCTGCGAGCTGTTCAGCCGCGTCGAGGACGTCCTCGGCCTGCCGCAGGGCACGCTGAAGGTCGGCATCATGGACGAGGAACGCCGCACCACCGTCAACCTCAAGGCGTGCATCAAGGCCGCCGCCGACCGGGTGGTGTTCATCAACACCGGCTTCCTGGACCGCACCGGCGACGAGATCCACACCTCGATGGAGGCGGGCCCGATGATCCGCAAGGGTGCGATGAAGAGCACCACCTGGATCAAGGCCTACGAGGACAACAACGTCGACACCGGGCTCGCGGCCGGCTTCAAGGGCAAGGCGCAGATCGGTAAAGGCATGTGGGCCATGACCGAGTTGATGGCCGACATGATGGAGCAGAAGATCGGTCAGCCCAAGGCCGGCGCCACCACGGCGTGGGTGCCATCGCCGACCGCGGCCACGCTGCACGCAATGCACTACCACTACGTGGATGTGGCATCGGTTCAGGACGAGCTCGAAGGCAAGAAGCGCGCCACCATCGACGAGTTGCTGACGGTCCCGCTGGCCAAGGAACTGGCCTGGGCACCGGAGGAGATTCGCGAGGAGGTCGACAACAACTGCCAGTCGATCCTGGGCTATGTGGTGCGCTGGATCGACGCCGGAGTCGGCTGCTCGAAGGTTCCCGACATTCACAACGTCGCCCTGATGGAAGACCGTGCCACGCTGCGGATTTCCAGCCAGCTTCTGGCCAATTGGCTGCGGCATGGCGTCATCACCGAGGAGGATGTGCGCGCTAGCCTGGAGCGGATGGCTCCGCTGGTGGACGAGCAGAACTCTGGTGACTCCGGGTATCTGCCGATGGCTCCCAATTTCGATGACAGCATCGCGTTCCTGGCCGCTCAGGAGCTGATCCTGCAGGGCACCCAACAGCCCAGCGGTTACACCGAGCCGATCCTGCATCGGCGCCGACGCGAGTTCAAGGCCCGCGTCAGCTCAG
>CBAAAS010000174.1:0-6367 GCA_964658855.1 uncultured Mycobacterium sp. | reverse complement strand
ATGTTGAGGTAGAATGCCCAGACGGCGCCTGGCCGCCCGAGGTCTTGAACGAGGGCCAGCGGTCCGGTGCGCAGGATCTCCAGGGTGGCCATTGGCTACGCGGCCCGGAACTGAACCCAGGTGCCCGGTGTCAGCAGCGCCGGGTCGGGTCGGTCGATGTCCCAGAGCGCGGCGTCGGTGCGGCCGATCAACTGCCAGCCGCCGGGGGAGCGACGGGGATAGATCCCGGTGAACTCGCCGGCCAGGCCGACCGACCCGGCCGGGACGGCGGGGCGCGGCTCGGACCGCCGAGGGACGGCCAGTCGTGGGTCACCGCCGACGAGATACGCGAAACCCGGTGCAAATCCACAGAACCCGACGTTCCAGGGATTCGCGGTGTGTGCGTCGATCACCTGTGCCATGGTCAGCCCGCTGAGTTCGGCCACCTCCTCCAAGTCGGCGCCGTCGTAGACAACGTCGATCACCAGCGGCTCGCCCGGCGCGATCGACTCGGCGCCGGCCGCCACCCGCATCGTGTCGAGTCGACGGCGGATGGCGCCCTGTCGTCCGGGCCCGTCGAGTTGGAGGAGAACCGTACGGGCGGCCGCGACGATGTCGAGCACATCGGGCATCGCCGCATCGCGCAGCGCGGCTGCCCACGCCAGAACCTCTGCGGTGCTGTCGAATTGCAGCAGCAACGCCTGGTCTCCGTAGTCGAGAACGCTCACGGTTAGTGCAGGACGTTGGCGATCAGCGCGGGCAACTGGTCTGCCACCAGCGGATAGCTCAGCGGCGAGGCGTAGGCGATAGCGCCGGCCAGGTCCTTGGTGGTGAACACGCTGCGCGAACGATGCTCTGCCACATCGGGCTTGGCCAGCAGATCGGCCTGGTCCTTGTCGCTTTCGGTCATCCAGATCAGCAGCTCGGCGTCGCCGAGGACTGACTTGATCTTGTCGCGCGGGATGAACGCGCGCTGCGGGTCGACGGCCAAGCCGGCGAGGCTTTCGGGGATTGCCAGCCCCATCTGGGTGAGGAAGTCGGTTTGCCAACCGGTGGTCGCGACGACATTGTCGTCGTGCAACCTGCCCTGCAACAGCAGGACCCGCTTGTTCTTGAATTGCTGGTACTTGTCGGCGACGCCGGCGAATCCTTTGTCGACGCCGCTGATCAGCGAGGCGATCTGGCTGGACTGAAATACCGCCTGGCCAATGGCTTTTGCCTGGTCCTTCCAGGGTTCGAAGAATGCATCGCCGTCGGATTGCGCCAAGGTCGGCGCGATCGCCGCCAGCTTCTGATAGGTGTCCTGATCGAGACCGGCGTCGGTGGCGACGATCAGATCGGGCTTCAGGGCTGAGATCTGGCTGACCTGAATTCCGTTGTCCAGGTTCAATACAACGGGTTTCGCGCTGCCGAGTTTGGGCTGGGCCCACGGCCACACACCGAACGGTTGGTCGCCGAACCAGTTGGTCACCGCGACGGGGACGATGCCGAGGGCCAGCAGGTCGTCCTGCCCGGTGAATCCCGCGCTGACCACTCGTTTGGGCGGTTGGGCAATGCTCGTCTCACCGAAGATGTGCGTGATCGTGACAGGGCCGCCACCACCGTTCGCCGCGGGTGGCGATTTCTCCGACGAGCATCCCGCGAGCGCGAGCAGGCTCGCTGTCGCGCCGACGCGTAGGAACCCTCGCCGATTCCACTGCTCGCCCATGGCGTGAGCCTAGCGCGGTCAACGTCCCTGCTTATCCCTTCCAAGGGCTGTAGTCGGCAATCAAATCTTCCTGCGGCGGCCGCTGGCCATCCGGCACATGCTGCAGGTTGATGCGGATCCGGTACCAGATCGAACTCGGTCCACGCATGCCGTCGACCAGGATGTCGGCCGGTTGCAGGAGCTCGGCCGCCGCGGGATGACGTTCGCGCCAGGTGTCGAGCGCGGCCATCGCTTCGTCCTTGGTTTTGGTGCGGGCGATCTCGATGAGCGGCATCACCGATTGGCGTCGACCTGACCCGTCCCGCCGCGCACCCTTCGGTGCTTTCTCGGCTGGACCGAGTTCCTCGGCCAGCGTGAGCAACTGGTCGAGACTGCCGGCCGTCTCGTTTATGGCGGCCCATGGGTCGCCGATCTCAGCGAACCGCTGCGGCACTGTCCTGACGGTGAAGTCGGCGGGGTCGCAGCCTGCAACCTCGTCCCACGCCAGGGGCGCGGAAACGCGCGCGTCCGTTAAGGCCCGCACCGAATACGCCGACGCGACCGTGCGGTCTTTGGCGTTCTGGTTGAAGTCGACGAACACGCCCTCGCGTTCCTCTTTCCACCATCTGCTGGTGGCCAGTTCGGGTGCGCGACGCTCCACCTCGCGGGCCACCGTCTGTGCAGCCAGTCGCACCTGCCGGAACGACCAGTTCGGTGCGACCCGCGCGTAGATGTGGAAGCCGCGCGAGCCGGACGTCTTGGGCCAGGCCGTGAGCCCGTGATCCTCGAGCACCTCGCGGGCCACCTGCGCGACGTCGACGATCTGTCTCCAGGTCACTCCGGGCATCGGGTCCAGATCGACGCGCAGTTCATCGGGATGCTCGAGATCGTCGGCGAGGACGGGGTGCGGATTGAGGTCGACGCAGCCCAGATTGATCGCCCAGGCCAGTCCGGCCGCGTCATGGATGACAGCCTCTTTGGCCGAGGTGCCTCGTGCGTAACGCAATTCGGCGACGTCGACCCAGTCGGGTCGCTTCTCCGGGGCCCGCTTCTGGAAGACGGCCTCCTGGTCGATGCCCTTGACGAACCGCTTGAGGATCATCGGCCGCCCGGCAACTCCGCGCAGGGCGCCGTCGGCGACCGCCAGGTAGTAGTTGATCAGATCGAGCTTGGTGAGGCCGGCCTGTCCGTTCCATTCTGGGAAGACCACCTTGTCGGGGTGGGTGACCTCGACCTGGCGTTCGCCGACGTTTAGCGACACCGGAGCCATGGGCACATGCTAATTCGGCACAGCGTTCCGACCGCCGTGCGACCTACGTCACATAGGGTGGAAGCCATGCCTAATCTCATCGATCTGCCTGGACAGGCGGTAGCCAAGATCCAGCAGTATGCCGAGCGCGGCTTATCGGAACTGCATTACCTCCGGAAGATCATCGAGTCCGGCACGTTCAGGTTGGAGAACCCGCTGAACTACGCCGCGATGGCAGCCGAAATCGCGAAGTGGGGCGAGATTGGGATGCTGCCGTCGTTCAACGCCCGACGCACGCCCAATCGCGCGGCGATCATCGACGATGACGGCACTCTGACCTACAAAGAACTCGACGAAGCCGCGAACGCGGTCGCCCATGGGCTGCTCGCCAAGGGGGTACGCGGTGGCGACGGGGTCGCGATTCTGGCGCGCAATCACCGCTGGTTCGCCATTGCGGAATTCGGCTGCGCCCGGGTGGGCGCCCGCATCATCCTGCTCAACAGCTCGTTCTCCGGCCCGCAGATCAAAGAGGTGTCCGAGCGCGAGGGTGCCAAGCTGATCATTTACGACGACGAGTACACCGAAGACGTCAGCAAAGCCAAGCCGTCGCTGGGCAAGCTGCGGGCGCTGCCTTTCAATCCGAACGGGGACGACTCCGGCAGCACCGACGAGACGCTCGCCGATCTGGTCGCCGCCAACAGTAAATCGCCGGCGCCGAAGGCCAGCAAGCATTCGTCGATCATCATTCTGACCAGCGGCACCACCGGAACGCCGAAGGGCGCGAACCGCAGCACCCCGCCCACGTTGGCGCCGATCGGCGGAATCCTGTCGCATGTGCCGTTCAAGGCCAACGAGGTGACGTCGCTGCCGGCGCCGATGTTCCATGCCCTGGGTTTTCTGCACGCGACCATCGGCATGTTCCTGGGATCGACGCTGGTGCTGCACAGCAAGTTCAATCCGGACGAGGTGTTCGACGACATCGCGGAGCACAAGGTGTCCGCGGTGGTCGTGGTGCCGGTGATGCTGTCGCGCATGCTCGATGCACTCGAGAAGCGGAAGGACAAGCCCGACTTGTCGAGCCTGCGGATCGTGTTCGCCTCGGGTTCGGCGCTGGGTGCCGACGTCGCCGAGCGGACGCTGAAGGACCTCGGTCCGGTCATCTACAACATGTACGGCTCGACCGAGATCTCCTTTGCCACGATCGCCGGCCCGGAGCACCTCAAGTACAACTCCACGACGGCCGGCCCGCCGGTCAAGGGCGTGAAGATCAAGATTTACGACGAGAACGGCAAGGAGTTGCCGCAAGGCGAGGTGGGCCGGATATTCGTCGGGACCAGCTTCCCGTTCGAGGGCTACACCGGCGGCGGCAACAAGCAGATCATCAACGGGTTGCTGTCATCCGGTGACGTCGGCTTTTTCGACAAGAAGGGTCTGCTCTTCATCAGCGGCCGCGACGACGAGATGATCGTGTCCGGTGGTGAGAATGTCTTCCCGGCGGAAGTGGAGGACTGCATCAGCGCGCACCCCGACGTGGTGGAGGCCACCGCGATCGGCGTCGAGGACAAAGAGTGGGGTCATCGGCTGCGGGCCTTCGTGGTCAAGAAAGACAACGCAAACCTCGACGAGGACTCGGTCAAGAAGCACGTCAAGGATCAGCTGGCCAAGTACAAGGTGCCGCGTGAGGTGATCTTCCTCGACGAGCTGCCACGCAACCCGACCGGGAAGATCCTCAAGCGCGAGCTGCGGGAGATCGACGCCGACTAGCGGCGGGGATCGCGCCGCTTAGCCGTCGAAGCCGGTATTGCCGTCGAGCTGCTCGCGCAGGATGTCGATCTGTCCGGTGTGGCGGGCGGTCTCCTGGATCATGTGCAGGTAAATCCAGCGCAGCGAGACCGTTGTGTCCAGTCGACCGTGCCGCAGCTCGTGGTCGAGCGGGTACTGCGCGGCGATGCGGCGGGACTCTTCGCACTGCGCCTGGTACTCGGCAACCAGTGTCGGCAGTGATTCGCCGGCCTGGATCTCGAATTCCCAGTCCCGGTCGTGCGTGCGACGGTTGTCGTCGCGTCGCCCCTGTAAGAACTGTTCGAACCAGCCGTATTCGGCCCAGCGGAGGTGCTTGACCAATCCACCGACCGTCGTGGCTGAGGTCACGAGATTCCGCCGGGCATCGGCATCGGAGAGGCCGGAAACCTTGCGCACCACGATGTCTCGATAGTCGTCGAGGAAGGCTTCCAGAGTCTCGCGTTCACCGGTGACGTGTTGCTCGCGACGGTTGGTGCGCTGTGCATCTGCCATGACGGCGAAGCTAGCACTGCCGAGATCAGCGTCGTTCGCGGATGCTCCGGGTCACCTCGGCGGACAGCTTCGCGTCCTTCAGGAGCAGCTCGATCAGCGCGGAGATTACTTCCTGACCGGTCACTCGGGCGTACCCGAGCCGGTCGGCAGCGTCGCGCTGCCAAATGTCGAGGGCCCGGTGGGTGGCGGGAGACAGATCGACGGTGCGACGGGTGCGCTGGCTCCGCGACGACTGCTCGGGCTTCTTGTGGTCGGTGTTGTTCCGGAAGCTCTGAAAGCGTTCGGTCTGCGCCGACGCGTCAGCGCGTGCGGGCGGCCTGGCTCGAAACGACGGCGAGCTGGAGTCCATGCGGCTGACGACCTTCGGGTTGGCGTGAGCTTTCAGTAGATCAGGACTCAAGTATGTCGGTCAAAGCTGTGTCGCGCAGTGATGGCGCGCCGTGCGACGACGCTGACCGCCGCGACACGAGGCCCGCAGCGAGTCAGGCGCCCCGATAACCCGTGATTGCTGGCTGTCTATCGTGGTGGCACAGAATGCATGAGGTTTTGTGCATCGATAGTTCGCTCAATTCGCGTATAAATAGTAGTTATCCGGATTTGCGTGGGTACATAAAAACGTATTTCCTTATGTCAGGAAGTAGGGGTGTACTGATGTCAGTAGATGCGGAAACAACGACTGAAGTGCACTGAATGTCACTTCAGTGACTACTGAAACCAGTAGGACTGCGTGTCAGGACTTCCTGAAAGCAGTAATGCCGGAATGCGGTCTTTCAGTAGTTAACGCCGAAACAGTTGAATTAGCTGGTCAAAGCCTAAAACAACATTCTCAGGCTAATTAACAGTTCAATTTAGCGTTTGCTAAGTAATGCCATTTAACGTTCTCGGTGTCAGTCACCAGACGACGAAGGAGCAATACGATGACTTACTCTCTCTCTTCCGCCCGCCGCTTCGCCGTGAGCGCAATCGGTACAGGCGCGGTGGCCGGCGCAATGTTTTTGGGTGCGGCACCCGCAGCTGAAGCCGCGCCAGCTCCGATGCCGGCAGTCGGCCCGGTGCATGTCGCTCCGCCGGCCTGGGGTGGCCACGGCGGCGGCCATGGGTTCGGCGGCGGCCACGGCGGCTTCGGTCGCGGTGGTTTTGGCCACGGCGGCTTTGGA
>CBAAAS010000173.1:0-6372 GCA_964658855.1 uncultured Mycobacterium sp. | reverse complement strand
GTTGACCCAACAATGCGGTACCGACACGCACACACGTCGAACCATGTTTGACCGCGGCTTCGAGATCGTTCGACATCCCGGCCGACAATCCCGCAGCTTCCGGGTGTGCCTGACGCACTCGCTGGTGTTCTGACTGCAGGCGCGCGAACGCCCGGTCGGCCTCCCAGTCCAGCGGCGGGATACCCATCAGCCCAACCAGTTCGAGGGATTCCGCGGCGTCGACCTGCGCGCAGATGTCGTCGACCGCCGCGGTGTCGGACACGTCCACACCGCCGCGGGACACGTCTCCGTCGAGGCTGATCTGGACGTAGACCTTGAGCGGATTCGTTCGGTGTCCCTCGCCCAGTGCGCCCGCGACGGCACGGTCGAGTGCGGTCACCACCCGGGTACTGCTGACCGAGTGGGCGGTATGCGCCCAGTCGGCCATCGACCGGGCCTTGTTGCGCTGGATCTTGCCCACCATGTGCCAGTGCCGGCGACCGGTCGCGGGATCGCCCTCCCCCGGGCCGTCCAGCAACCTATCGACTTCGGTGACCTTTGCCGCCGCTTCCTGGTCGCGGGATTCGCCGAAGGCGGCGCATCCCAATCGCGACAAAATCGCGACATCGGTAGCCGGAAAGAATTTGGTAATAGGCAGGAGTTGAATTTCGTCGAGTTTGCGGCCGGCCGCTTCGGCGGCCGCGGCAAGCCGCGATCGTAACGCCGACAAAGAATCGGCCAATTCCATTTCCCGCCCCGATCGGGGTGAAACGTTTACCGCCACACTCATTCCATCCACACCACCGAGGCGAGTCGCCCGGTCGGGGCCTCACGCCGATGGCTGAACAGATTGGTGTCGTCGACCGTGCAGCGCGGGTCGACGTCGATGGCGCTTACCCCCAAAGCCTCTAGCTGACAAGCGATTCCGGCGCGAAGATCCAGCCCCGGTGTGCCGGCAGAGGTGGTGGTGCGACTGCCCGGCAGCGCCGCCTCCACGTCGTCGGCCATGGCCTCGGGCACCTCGTAGTTGCGGCCACTGACCGCCGGGCCCAGCAGCACCGAGATGTCCGGTTCTCGGGCACCCAGATCCACCATCACCTCGACAGCGCGTGCCACCACGCCGTTCTGCGCGCCGACCCGGCCCGCGTGCACTGCCGCGATCACCCCTGCCCTCGCGTCAGCCAACAGCACCGGGACGCAGTCGGCGGTCACCACCGCCAGTGCCAATCGCGGTGTGCGCGTGACCAATCCGTCCGTGTTGTCGAACGCGACCTCGCGTGGACCGTCGACCACCTCGACATGATCACTGTGCACCTGATTCATCCACACCACCCGGTCGGGACCCAGACCGATGGCTTGGGCCAGCCGCGCCCGATTGGCCGCGACCGCCGCCGGCTTGTCACCGACGTGATCGCCGAGGTTGAAGCTGTCGAACGGCGGCGATGAAACACCGCCCGCCCGTGTCGTGCTGGCCCTTCGGATGCGAACGCTCACCTGTCCAGTATCCGGGGCGAGCAAGGCCGCCATCTCGTCGCGCGGCTAGCGCCGCATGAAGGGCGGCACATCGACGTCGTCGTCCTCGCCACCGATGTCGAAGGTCGCGCCGTTGGTGGGCACCGACACACTGATCGCATCGGCAGGCTCGAACAAGCTGGAGCTGACTTTGCCGTGCTTGCCGGACGTGACCGTCGTCGCGGCAGCGTTGGCAGAGCTGACGACCGGCTTTCGACCGGGCCCGTTCGCATCGAACCCCGCCGCGATCACCGTGACCCGCACCTCGTCGCCCAGCGAGTCGTCGATCACCGTTCCGAAGATGATGTTGGCATCTTGATGAGCGGCGTCCTGTACCAGCGATGCCGCCTCGTTGATCTCGAACAGGCCCAAGTCGCTGCCGCCGGCCACCGACAGCAGCACGCCCTGCGCGCCCTCCATCGAAGCCTCCAGCAGCGGCGAGTTGATCGCGATCTCCGCGGCCTTGAGAGCCCGGCCGTCACCGCGGGCCGAGCCGATGCCCATCAGCGCGGTGCCCGCCCCGCTCATGACACCCTTGACGTCGGCGAAGTCGACGTTGATCAGGCCCGGGGTGGTGATCAGATCGGTGATCCCCTGCACACCGTTGAGCAGCACCTCGTCGGCGCTGCGGAAGGCGTCCATCAGCGACACCGCGGCGTCGCCCATCTGCAGTAGGCGGTCGTTGGGGATCACGATCAACGTGTCGCAGCTTTCGCGCAGCAACGAGATGCCGTTTTCGGCCTGAGTGCTGCGGCGCTTGCCCTCGAAGGAGAACGGCCGGGTGACGACACCGACGGTCAGCGCGCCCAGCTTGCGGGCGATGCTGGCCACCACAGGTGCTCCGCCGGTGCCTGTTCCACCACCTTCTCCTGCGGTGACGAACACCATGTCGGCGCCGCGGAGCAGTTCCTCGATCTCGTCCTTGGCGTCTTCGGCGGCTTTACGGCCGACCTCTGGGTCGGCGCCGGCACCCAGCCCGCGGGTGGAGTCACGACCGACGTCGAGCTTGACGTCGGCATCGCTCATCAACAGCGCCTGGGCGTCGGTGTTGATGGCGATGAACTCCACGCCTTTGAGCCCTTGCTCGATCATGCGGTTGACGGCGTTCACGCCGCCGCCGCCTATCCCCACGACTTTGATGACGGCCAAGTAGTTGTGCGGCGGGGTCATCATGCTGTCTTCCTCCCTGGTGGGACTGCTTAATTGCGGATCAGCCCGGCAAACCTAAACCTCAGGTAGAGAGTTAGAGTTATGTCAAGTTGGTCCGCGCAAACAGAACGGTAGGGCCGCCGCGTAACTGATCGATGCAGGCGCGCCGACAACCCGCGGGCGAATTTCGGCCGAATTTGGCACAGCCGCGCCGGCGGACCTTGCCCGGGGTCGACCAGCGCACCCCCGGGAATCGCGGTCAGGTGCGAATGCTCACCTGACGGTCGGCAGATCCGGACTGGAAACGTCGTAGGTCCGTCCCGGCCGGGTCAGCAGGGCCGCCAGCTTCAAGGCTTTTTCCTCGGTCCGCTCGTTGGTCCCCCAGATAACCGTGCGCCCGTCGGCCAACGTCAGCGTGATCGACGCGACCGACGGGGCGGCGATTCGGCTGACTTGCGCGACCACTTCGGGTCGCAGCGCGGTCAGCACCGTTAGTGCGGCCTTGGTCGCCGGGTCGGCCGGGCCGGGATTCTCGACGTCGATGTAGGGCAGCGCGGGCGGCGGCGGTGCGGTCGCGAAATCCACGCCGTCCCGGTCGAACAGGTGCGGTCCGTCGGGTAAGTCCTTGACCACCACCGGAATTCGCTCAACGACGGTGATCATCAGCGCCGACGGGTAATCGCGTTGCACGTGCGCGCTGGCCACCCGGCGGATTGCGGCTACCCGGTCGGCGATGTTGTCGGTGTCGATCTGCAGTAGCGGTGTTCCAGACTTGACGTGCGCCGCGTCGAGCACCTCCTCGCGGGTGACCGCGCCGATACCGTTGACGACGATGCTGCGGGCCGACATCACCGGGGTGAAGTACAGGATCAGTCCGAACCCGGTGATGACCACGATCAGCAGCAACGACAACAGGAACAGCTTCAAGCCCCGAACTGAACCGCGCGCAACAGGTTTGGGCGTGACGGCGCGTCCGCGCGCCGCACGTTTGGCTTCGCGGCGGGCCTGCTCGATAGCCGTCGCCCGGGTTTGAGCTTCGCGGCGCTCGGCGCGCTCGCGGCGCTCTCGACGCCGCGGCCCCTCGACGACGTCGGGCTCTTCGGGTTCTTCGGATCCCTCGGCCTGGGCCGACTCGGTGGCGGTGGCGTCTTCGTCACCGGTGTCGGTGACCGGCTCGGCCGCGGTCGGATCCTCGACGGGCTCGTCTGGTGTCACATCGTCTGGCCCGGTCATAGCGACGCCCCCGGCCGGCCCGGCGCGCTGCGGTTGGCCCGCACCCGCAGCGCGTTGATGATCTCGGGCGCAAGCATAGTCACGTCGCCCGCACCCATGGTGACGACGACATCGCCGGGAGCGGCCGCGGCGGCCACCGCCTCGGCAACCGCGGAGAAATCGGGCAGGTACTGCACCGGGACTCTCACGTGCTCGGCGATGCTCGCTCCGCTCACCCCGGCAATGGGCTGTTCACGGGCGCCGTAGACGTCGAGCACGAACACCTGATCGGCTCCGTCGAGTGCCGCACCGAATTCAGCGGCGAATGCCTGTGTCCGCGAATACAAGTGCGGCTGGAACACCACCAGCGAACGGCCGGCACCGGCCTGCTCCAGCATTGTCCGCACCGCCTCCAGCGTGGCGCCGACCTCCGTCGGATGATGGGCGTAGTCGTCGAAAACCCTTACCGCAGCGGTAGTCCCGATCAGTTCGAAACGACGGCGCACGCCTTCGAAGCCGGCCAGTCCGTCCAGCACGCAGTCCACCGAAGCGCCGATTTCGATGGCAGCCAGCAGCGCACCCAGCGCGTTGAGCGCCATGTGCCGACCGGGCACCGAAAGTCGCATCACCATCGGATTGATTTCGCCATGCAGCGTGACGTGTGCGACCGCCTCGGTCCCCTGCTGTTCCCACGACAGCAACCTCCCGGCCAGCGGATGGCCGGGTCCGCTATCGGACGAGCCGTACCGCAACACCCGGATTCCCAGCGCCGCAACGCGTTCCGCCAGATCTGCCGCGCCCGGGTCGTCGGTGCAGACCACGAGCGCGCCCCCAGGGGCGATGCGCTCCGCAAACGCGTCGAACACCGCGATGTAAGCATCGGAGTTGCCGAAGAAGTCGAGGTGGTCGGCCTCGATGTTGGTGACCACGGCGACATTCGGGGTGTATTCCAGCAGCGAGCCGTCGCTCTCGTCGGCCTCTGCGACGAAACAGTCACCACTACCGTGGTGGGCGTTGGTGCCGGCCTCCCCCAGTTCACCACCGACCGCGAATGACGGGTCGCGGCCGCAATGTTGCAGGGCCACAATCAACATCGACGTCGTGGTCGTCTTGCCGTGCGTCCCGGTCACCATCAGCGTGGTCCGCCCCGCCATCAGCATGGCCAGAACAGCCGGGCGCAACACCACCGGAACGCCCCGCCGGCGCGCTTCGACGAGTTCGGGGTTCGTCTTCGGTATCGCGGCGTGCGTGGTGATCACCGCGGTCGGCCCACCCGGCAGCAGATCCAGCGACGACGCGTCGTGGCCGATCCGGATCTGTGCGCCGCGGGCCTGTAGCGCGCGCACACCGCGCGACTCCTTGGCGTCGGAACCCGACACCTGCCCACCGCGGTCCAGCAGGATGCGGGCGATGCCGGACATGCCTGCTCCCCCGATTCCGACCATGTGTACTCGCTGCAGTTCGGGGGGCAGCGGCTGGTTCATCGGCGCGATCTCCCCGTCGTCCTCGGTTTCCGCGCATCCCGCGCCGCGCGCGCGATGTCCAACGCGATGCGGGCCACCTGTCGCGCTGCATCCGGATGCCCGACCAATGCCGCGGCGGTCGTCATCGCCGCCAGCCGCGACTCGTCGGTGAGCAGCCTGGCCACCTGGTCGGCGACGAATGCCGGCGTCAGGTCGGCATCGGCGATCAGCATGCCGCCGCCGGCATCGACCACCGGTAACGCATTGAGCCGCTGCTCGCCGTTTCCGATCGGCAGCGGCACGTAGACGGCGGGCAGGCCGACGGCGGTCACCTCCGCGACCGTCATCGCGCCGGAGCGGCAGATCGCCAGGTCGGCCGCGGCATAGGCCAGATCCATCCGGCTCAGATACGGGACCGCGACGTACGGCGGGTCACCGGGTTCGGGGTCGCGAAGGTCGATGGTGTTTTTGGCGCCGTGCGCGTGCAGCACCGAAACCCCGGCGGCCGCCAGATCGCCGGCCGCGGCGGCGACCGCACGGTTGAGGGACGCGGCACCCTGCGAGCCGCCGAACACCAGCAGCACCCGGGCGTCGTCGCCGAATCCGAAGTGCGCCCGCGCCGTCGAGCGCAGCGCCGCGCGGTCCAGCGACGTGATCGCCTCTCGGACCGGGACACCGACCACTTCTGCACGTCGCAGACCGGGATCAGGCACCGCCGAGAGGATCCGCTGCGCGCTGCGCGACCCGACCCGGTTGGCCAGGCCGGCGCTGGCGTTGGCTTCGTGGATCACCACCGGCACCCGGCGGCTGCGCCGTGTCGTGCCACGGGCTGCCAGGTAGGCCGGCAGCGCCACATAGCCGCCGAATCCGATCACGACGTCGGCGTCCACGTTGTCCAGAACCGCGCGGGTCTGCCGAACCGCTCGCAGTACGCGAGGTGGCAACCGGGCCAGGTCGCCGCTGGGCTTGCGCGGCAGCGGCACCGGGGTGATCAGCTCGAGGTGGTAGCCGCGCTCGGGAACCAGCCTGGTCTCCAGGCCACGTGCGGTGCCGAGTG
>CBAAAS010000172.1:0-6373 GCA_964658855.1 uncultured Mycobacterium sp. | reverse complement strand
AACCGCAGCAGGTCACCGGTGTCCAGGATCTGCTTGGGCTCCGGCGGCTTCACGCCCATCCGGTAGATGATCTCGCGCTCTTCCTCGGGCGACGGGTAACTGACGTTGATCTTGAACAGGAAGCGGTCCCGCTGCGCCTCGGGCAGTGGGTAGACGCCCTCGTGCTCGATCGGGTTCTGGGTGGCCATCACCAGGAACGGGTTCGGCAGTGGGAACCTCTTGCCACCGATCGACACCTGACGCTCCTGCATGACCTCAAGCAGAGCCGACTGCACCTTGGCCGGCGCACGGTTGATCTCGTCGGCGAGCAGGAAGTTGGCAACCACCGGGCCGAGTTCGGTGTCGAACTCCTCTTTGCCCTGCCGGTAGATCCGGGTACCGATAATGTCGGTGGGCACCAGGTCGGGGGTGAACTGGATGCGGGCGAACGTTCCGCCGACCACCTTCGCGAAGGTCTCCACAGCCAGGGTCTTGGCGACACCGGGCACACCCTCGAGGAGCACGTGACCCTTGGAGAGCAGACCGACAAGCATCCGTTCGACGAGTTGATCCTGGCCAACGATGATCCGCTTGACCTCGAAGATCGCCCGCTCCAAGGTCTGCACCTCGGCCGCCAAGCCGTTACCGCCGCCCCCGGGGGCCGCATGCGCAGGTGCCGTTGAAGCACTGCCCGGACCCGAGTAACCGCTGGTGCCCGGCGGCGGCCCGCCTGCTGATGTCATCGATTACCCTCCACGGCTCAACCTTCCAAAACTCAATCACACACGACTGCTCGCACCACGAACATCGCGGGGCAGCGGCGTGCCCTGGTTCAACTATTCCAGGCCAGTTGGGATCCGTCGACGTGGCCGCCCGCCTGGCGACGATTCAGGCCGCGGGCAGCATGGCGATTCCGCCCCGACCATGGCCACTCGACGCGTGTCGTCAGTACTCGATGATCCGGGTCAGAAGTGGCGTCATGCCACCCTTGCGGACCGGGCTGATGGTTGTTTTCCCGGCGCTTCCCGAGGCCTCCAGCATCTGGCCGTTGCCCAGATAAATGGTGACGTGCTGGCCGCCACCCGGACCGTAGAAGATCAGGTCGCCACGCCTGGCCTGCGACGGCGGAATGTGCCGACCGGCTTTGTACTGGTCGCCCGAGAACCGGGGCAGCAGCACGCCGACCCCGGCGAAGCTGTAGCGAACCAGGCCCGAGCAGTCGAAGCCGACGATATTGGCGCCGGAATCGATGCCTCTGCTCGGCGCGTTGGGAGTGCCGCCACCCCACGAATACGGGACACCCATCTGCGAGGAGCCACGCCGGATCACATATTCGATGGCCTGCCGGCCGTAGACCCGGGGTATCCCATTGGCGCCGGTGCTGGGCTGACTACCACCCAGGTTGATTCCAAGGCCGCTGAGGAATTGCTGTCCCAGGCCGAGCGTCGTTTGAGTGGCCTGGGCGGTGGCCTGCAGCGACTGGTTGGCCATGGCCACCGGATCCCCCGGCGCGCCCGCGCTGATGGTGGGCGGCAGCGTGGGATCCCACGCGCCGTCCTCGGCATTGGCGGGAGCCGCCAGGCCGATCAGCAGGGTGAGGACGGCCAGCACCGGCCAGACCACCCTGGTCCGGCGCACATCGTGAGAGTCGGTAAACCCGTGGCGCATAGATCCTTTCAACGCGTCAGTATTCGATGTAGCGGATTACGAAAGGTGTCATGCCGCTGGTGCGAACCGGCGCGATCCGGACCTTCAGTCCGACGTCGGGAGCCTCGAGCATCTGGCCCTGACCCAGATAGAGCGTCACGTGCTGGCTACCGCCGGGGCCGTAGAAGATCACGTCACCGCGGCGCATCTGCGAGGCAGGGATCTTTCGGCCCAAGTCGTACTGCGCGCCCGAGTAGTGCGGCAACTTGATGCCCACGCCGGCGAACGCGTAGAGAATCAGGCCGGAGCAGTCGAAGCCGGTGGTGCCCGAGCCGGAACCGATGCCCTTGCCCGGGCCGGCCGCGGTGCCACCACCCCACGAATACGGGACACCGATCTGCGAGCCGGCACGGCGAATCACATACTCGGATGCCTGCCGACCGTAAACCCGCGGGATCTTGCCGTTCGTGAAGCCTGATGACGTCGGCGCCAAACCCAGCTGCTGCAAGAAGCTGCGGCCCATGCTGGAGGTGACCTCCGACGAGGTCGACATCGTCCCGAGGACCTTGTTGAGAACCGCGACCGGGTCACCGGGGACGTTGGCGCTGGGCACCTGCGGCAGCGTGGGATCCCACGCGCCGTCCCAATTACCACCGTTTCCCTGCGGCCGGCTGGGCGAGCCCGGCGCGGCCGGGTCCCATCGGTCTCCGGGGGACGACGCCGCCCGCTGGCCCGCTTCCGGTCCGCCCGCGGATGCCGACCAAGTGCGGGCGGCGTCGAGTCTTGATTGGGCCGCGCTGCGTTCGTCGGCCAGTCGAGTGACTTCTTGTTGTTGTTCGCCGAACTTTCGTTGGGCGCCTGCGAGAGCCGCCACCGCTGCGTTCTGGCTGGATTGCGCGTCCCCGACGGCTTTGTCGGCTTTCTGCTTGGCCAGCCGCGCGGTGGATTCCTTGTTCAGTTGCTCGGTGCGGGCGCGCTGCAAATTGTCCATCACCTGCTGAGAACTGGTGGCCAGGGTCTGCCCGGCGGCCGCGGTCGCGATCATGTCGTCGGGATTTCTGGCCGTGAGGTAACTGTCCGACGGGCCGTTGACGTAGCTGGCTACCGCGAAACGGTCAAACCGCTTCTGCGCGGCGGTAATTGCGACGTCGGCGTCCTTGACCGAATGCTGGCTGTCGTCGACCTCATGTTGTGCCGCCGCCGCGTTGTCGCGCGCCGTCTCGACGTCGACGACCGCCTTGTTGACGCTTTCTTCCTCGGTCTGGATCTGCGCGTTCAGATCTTGCAGCCGCTGATTGGCCTGGGCCACATCGGCGATCAACTTGGCCATCGTGTCTGGGTCGGCGTGGGCCAGACCGGGCGTGCCCAGGAGTAGCGCCACGCTGAGCACCGCCGGGGTGAGCCGGAGGGTCAACGGTGTCGCCAATCGGAAAGACGAGCCGCGGTAGTTGCGTCTCATTCGACTCGGGTCTCCTTGGCTCAACGCGGGCGGGCGGCGCTGGAAATCCGGACCCCAGTTATCACTGGAAGCACGGATAAACCAAATGCATCCTCTGCACCGTAAGTCACATCTGACCCAGTTGAAACTTATGTCACAAATTACAAGTCTGTTCTTCTGAGAACTGTGACCCTACGGTGACATCACTAATTTGCCCGAGTTTGCGGCGCGGACGCCGACGTTATGCGACACAAGCGGAATAACGCCCGTTAAACGGGGTGATCGGTGCCCTCTGCGACGGCCCCGGCGCTCTCGGCTGAAGTAGCTGACCGCTTGCCGCGTAGTTGCATGACCCGTGCTCCGACGACGGTCGCAAGGACCCCGATCAGTACGACGATGGTGAATGACGTCCAGGGGAACTGCGGCGTCTCGAGTTGATGCAGGAAATTCTGCGCCGAATTCACCGTATTACCGGTCTTGGCGTGGTCTTCGCCGATCTCCAGCGTCGCGCGCGGAAAGTGGGTGCTGTAGGTGCCGACGAAGTTAGGACTCAGAACCAGCACTGTCGCATCGGGATGTTGTGAGCCGACGACCGTCGCGATGTCGCGGAGCGGGGTGTCGTTCAGCGGGTTGTGGTCGAGCACCACGATCTTGAGATCGATGTTGTGTTCGTGAGCTTGGCTGATCAGGTCGAGCAGCGCCGGCGTGACGGCCGGCGGCGCGCTGACGTTGCCCGCACTGACCTGTAGCTGAACGATGGCCATGCATTCGTCGGGCTTGGTCGCCGGATCGACACCGATGGTGCCGCAGATTTCGCCCGGGATATAGAGCGGCGCATGCGGGGTGGTCACGGATGGAACGGTACCGCCTGATGACGCCGGCGTTACAGCAGGCGGTCGGCGAAAAGAAAAGGAAGTTTTCGGGTCCGACACAATGCAGGACAAGCGTACTGTTAGACTCGTGAGCGCCCGTCGACACGGCCCGTCGGCGAGCACAACGAGTGGCGATCGCAAGCAAGGCCCAGCCCGGCACAGCGGGTCGCCGCCGATACATAGATCTCGGGAGTTGATGTGAGCAGCAAAGATTCGGTGAATTCATTCGGAGCCCACGACACCTTGAAGGTCGGCGGGGACAGTTACGAGATCTACCGGTTGGACGCCGTACCGGGCACCGAGAAGCTTCCCTACAGCCTGAAAGTCCTCGCCGAAAACCTGCTGCGTAACGAAGACGGCAGCAACATCACCAAGGACCACATCGAGGCGATCGCCCAGTGGGATCCCAAGGCCGAGCCGAGCATCGAAATCCAGTACACGCCGGCACGCGTCGTCATGCAGGACTTCACCGGCGTTCCTTGCATCGTCGACCTGGCCACGATGCGGGAGGCTATCGGCGATCTGGGCGGCGACGCGGAGAAGGTCAACCCGTTGGCCCCGGCCGACCTGGTGATCGACCACTCGGTGATCGCGGACCTGTTCGGCACGCCCGACGCGTTCGAGCGCAACGTCGAGATCGAATACGAGCGCAACGGTGAGCGCTACCAGTTCCTGCGTTGGGGGCAGGGCGCCTTCGACGACTTCAAGGTGGTGCCGCCCGGCACCGGCATCGTGCACCAGGTCAACATCGAATACCTGGCGAGCGTGGTGATGACCCGCGACGGAGTGGCTTACCCCGACACCTGTGTGGGCACCGACTCGCACACCACGATGGTGAACGGCCTGGGCGTACTCGGCTGGGGCGTCGGCGGCATCGAGGCCGAGGCCGCGATGCTCGGCCAACCGGTGTCAATGCTGATCCCCCGCGTCGTCGGCTTCAAGCTCACCGGCGAGATCCAGCCGGCGGTCACCGCCACCGATGTGGTGCTGACCGTCACCGAGATGCTGCGCAAGCACGGGGTGGTCGGCAAGTTCGTCGAGTTCTACGGCGAGGGCGTGGCCGAGGTGCCGCTGGCCAACCGCGCCACCCTGGGCAACATGAGCCCCGAATTCGGTTCCACCGCAGCGATTTTCCCCATCGACGAAGAGACCATCGCGTACCTGAAGTTCACTGGCCGCAGCGACGCGGAGTTGGCTCTGGTCGAGGCCTACGCCAAAGAGCAGGGCTTGTGGCACGACCCGAAGCACGAGCCGAAGTTCTCCGAGTACATCGAGCTCGACCTGTCCGAGGTGGTGCCGTCGATCGCGGGGCCGAAGCGCCCGCAGGACCGAATCGCGTTGTCGGAGGCCAAGTCCTCGTTCCGCAAGACCATTCCGAGCTACGTCGGCGACGACCCGGACAAGAAGGACTACTCCAAGCTGGACGAGGAGCTCGACGAGACGTTCCCGGCCAGCGACCCCGGTCAGGTGGCCAATGGACACGCCGACGACCGCCCCGCCGTGCTGTCGGCCGCCGCGCATTCGAAGGGCCGGGTGAGCAATCCGGTGGATGTGAAGTCCGATGAGCGCGGCGAATTCGTGCTCGACCACGGCGCGGTGGTGATCGCCGCCATCACCTCGTGCACCAACACCTCTAACCCCCAGGTGATGCTGGGCGCGGCACTGCTGGCGCGCAACGCCGTCGAAAAGGGACTCGCCACCAAGCCGTGGGTGAAGACCACCATGGCGCCGGGCTCGCAGGTGGTCAACGACTACTACGAGAAATCCGGTCTCTGGCCCTACCTCGAGAAGCTCGGCTTCTACCTGGTCGGCTACGGATGCACGACATGCATCGGCAACTCCGGCCCACTGCCCGAAGAGATTTCGAAAGCGATCAACGACAACGACCTTTCGGTGACCGCGGTGCTGTCGGGCAACCGGAACTTCGAGGGCCGCATCAACCCCGACGTGAAGATGAACTACCTGGCGTCGCCGCCGCTGGTGATCGCCTATGCGCTGGCCGGCACCATGGACTTCGACTTCAACGAGGACCCGCTGGGCTCGGACAAGGATGGCAACGACGTCTTTTTGAAAGACATCTGGCCGTCGCAGAAGGACGTCTCGGACACCATCGCGTCGGCGATCAACCAGGAGATGTTCACCAAGAACTATGCCGACGTCTTCAAGGGTGACGAGCGCTGGCGCGACCTGCCGACGCCGAGCGGCAACACCTTCGAGTGGGCCGAGGACTCGACGTATGTGCGGAAGCCACCGTACTTCGATGGGATGTCGGCAGACCCCGAGCCGGTGAGCGACATCAGCGGCGCCCGGGTACTGGCGCTGCTCGGCGATTCGGTGACCACCGACCACATCTCCCCCGCCAGCAGCATCAAGCCGGGGACGCCGGCGGCGCAGTACCTCGAAGAACACGGCGTGGACCGCAAGGACTTCAACTCCT
>CBAAAS010000171.1:0-6407 GCA_964658855.1 uncultured Mycobacterium sp. | reverse complement strand
TCGCACCGACACCGTCGACGGCTTCGAAATGACGATCGGCACAAACTTTTTGGGCCCGTTCGCGTTGACCAATCTGATGCTGGACCGGGTGCGTTCGCAGATCATCAACGTCGGATCCGACGCCCATAAGGCTGCCACGCTGCAGTTGGACGATATGCACCTGCGCTCGCACAAGTGGGCGGCCTACCCCGCGTACGCACGCTCGAAGCTCGCGGTGATGCTGTGGACCCTCGAACTCGACCGCCGTTTGCGGGCCGCGAAGTCACCGGTGATCGCCCAGCTCACCCACCCGGGTTGGGTGTCGTCGAACTTGTCGAACGTGTCGGACAAGCGCCTGATGGCGGGTTTCCATCACGTGGTCGCGGCGTTGGCGGACCGATTCGGCAACGACATCGAAGAGGGCGCTGCCCCGACGCTGTATTGCATCAGCGAGCCGATCCCGCCGGGCAGCTACGTCGGTGTCGACGGACGTCTTGGCCTCAAGGGCGGCCCGGTGCTGATCGGCCGCTCGGCCCTGGCGGCCGACTACGAGATTGCCGGCAAGGTCTTCGAATTCGGCGAAAAAGAGACCGGCACAACGTCTTCCGTATAGCTAGGCAGGTGCGGCGAAAATTGCCACCGCGTCTCCACCCACCGATACGCCGGCCGGGCCGATTCGCTCGATCAGCTGCGCGCGCAATTCGTCCACTTTGTCGGCGGGGACCAGCAGCTGGTTGGAGAACGTGAACGCGATGTCGACCCACTGCTGTGCCGAGTAGTGCAGGTCGTGTGGGTATTTGCGCTGTGTCACGGTGAATCCCGAGGCGGCGATCATGTCGACCACCTCTCCGGGACTGCCGTCGCCGCTGCGGGTTTCGACGTCCATGTAGTCGGAGTAGATCTCTTCGAACTCCGCGCGGGTCGGACTGGTGGGACGTAACCGGTTCCAGATCAGCGCCAGCTTGCCGCCGTCGTCGAGGATCCCGCGAATCTTCGGCAGGGCCACAGCCGGATCCACCCAGTGGAACGACGCGGCGAACACCACCAGGTCGAACCTTCGGCCTGCCGGATCCCAGTCTTCGAACGTCGCGAGTTCGACCGGGACGCCCTTGGACCGCGCGACGGCAGCCATCCGGGCGTCGGGTTCGACGGCAAGCAGGTCAGCGCCTCGTTCGATTAGCTGCATCGAGGCAATCCCGGTCCCGGCGCCGCCCTCGAGAACGCGGTGCGCGTGGGGAGCGAGCACGTCGTCGATCAACTGGTCGGGATAGCGCGGCCGAAAGGCGTCGTAGTTTTCTGCTGCACCACCAAATGAGTTGGCGCGCTGACGATTAGTGTGAAGATTCAGTCGCGGCGGCATACCTTCGAGGGTATCGAGTCAACTTGTGACCTGGCTGTGAAGACCTTACTGCACAGTCGTTTTCGGTGGTCCGTTGGTTTTTCCGCTGGTGAGGTCGTCGCTGACGTACTGGGTGAACAGGTCCGCAAGTGTGTGCGCCAGTTCGGCGGAGCCGGTGACCGGTGGCGCGGCCGCAGCCTGCAGTGCACCGTCGCGGGTCAGCACCACGAGTCCGTGCACAAGCGCCCAACTGATCAGGGCCAGCTTCGGAGGATCGCCCGGTGTCGTCGGGCCGATTCCCGCCAACTGGCTCACCGCGGTGGTCAGGGCGCCGATCGCGTTCTGCTGCGCCACTGTGAGTTCCGCGTCGTCGGTGCGCAATTCGCCGGGGGTGAACATCAACTCGAAGAGGGCCGGGTGGGACAGACCGAAGTCGATATAGGCGCGTCCGAGTACTGCGAGTTGGTGGCGGGCGTCCGGTTCGTGCACCTCGGCCAGGCGGTCCGCAAGCGCGTGGAATCCTTCCGTGGCGATCGCGGTGAGCAACCCGGACCGGTCGCCGAAGTGGTACTTGGGGGAGGCGTGCGACAGGCCAGCACGTCGGGCGACGGCGCGCAGGCTGATTGCGGCGCGACCATGCTCGGCGAGCTCGGCGCGCGCGGCAGCCAGTAGATCCTCGCGTACTTGCGGGCGGGCGGCGGCCATGGACACGATTCTCGCCTATCTGTCTTGACAGTGTCAAACACATCTGAGACGCTGTTGGGAGCAGTTTGACAGTGTCAAACAAAATCAAGGTAAGGAGCACTGCGATGTACCACACGATCGTCAAGCGGCTCGCAACGAAGAACTTCGAGCGGGTCAACACCCACGAGTACGGCGCCATCCTGAACGGCTGCGCGGCCGACATCCACCACCGTTTCGGCGGACGTCACGCGCTCGGCGGCGACCGCCATGACCGTGAAGCACTCGGTCGCTGGTTCGAGCGGCTGGGTCGGCTGGCCCCGACGCTGACGCTGACCGTGCGCGATATCTGGGTCAAGGGCTGGCCGCACAACACGGTGGCCATCATTCGCTGGGTCGGCACACAGACCCTGCCTGACGGTGCGCCCTACGAGAACCACGGCGTCCACGTCGTCCGGATGCGTTGGGGGAAGGTCTTGGAGATCGATGCCAACGAAGACTCGCAACTGGTCGCGGAAACGCTGAACGGCATTGCCGCACAAGGCATCGACGAAGCGCTTGCCGCGCCGATCGTCAGCTGATCGATCACATCAAGGAGGAGAACACGATGAATTGCGTAATCGCGGCCTCGGTGCAACGGCCACACCCCACCGCTGATCCGGGCGTCCGGATCGGCGACCGTGAGCGGGAGAAGGTCGTCGCCCGCCTCGGTCAAGCGTTCGCCCAGGGATATCTCTCGATGCCCGACTACGAGGCCCGGCTCGATCAGGCCTTCGAAGCGACGACTGCCGGCGCGCTGGGCCAGGCTCTGGCCGATCTTCCGGTCGGTCGGATCGCGCGTAATGACCCGCAGCGGCACGCGGCCAAAGCCGCGGCTGTGCGCCGCGGTGTGCGGATTCATCTGGTCGCGTACCTGGCGGCGTCACTGCTGATGATCGGCATCTGGCTGGCGGTCGCGGTATCCGTCGGCGCCTGGTACTTCTGGCCGGTCTGGCCCATCCTCGGCATGGGTATCGGTGTCGTCTCGCACGCTGTCCCGGTGCACAACTACCTGCGCAGCAAGGGTTTTCGCGCTACTGCCTGACAGTCGCGTGCGCCCGTACGAGAGCACACAGCTGCCAGATGCCTGGCACGCCTCTGAGCTCGTACTCGCCCCGATCGGCGAACCGGTGGCGCGAGCCGGTGACGATGTCGCGGACCGTCGATGACACCAGCACCTCACCGGCACCGGCCAGGGCCGCGACGCGAGCACCGATGTGCACGGCCATGCCGGCGACGTCTTTCTTCGAGGCGCCGCGCACTTCAACCTCGCCGGCGTGAATGCCGACCCGCACCTCGATGCCCAGCACCCGGACCGCCTCGATGATGGCGTCGGCGCACGAGATCGCGGCGCTGGGGCTGATGAACGTTGCGACGAATCCATCACCGGCCGTGTTGACTTCGCGCCCGCCGAATCGCTCGAGTTCGGCGCGGACGATGCTGTCGTGGTTGTCGAGCAGATCCCGCCATCGGTCATCGCCCAGACGCGCGGCGCGTTCCGTCGAGCCGACGATGTCGGTGAACATGATCGTGGTCAACACCCGCTCGGCGCCGAAACCACCGCGCACCCCGGTGATGAACTCTTCGATCTCGTCGAGCATCGGCGCGGTGTCGCCGACCCAGTACAGGGCATCACCGCCCGGCAGTTCGACGAAGCTCGATCCGGCGATGTGCTCGGCGAGATAGCGCCCGTTTGCGATCGGCGTGAAATCTGGATTGTCGCGATGCATGATCAGCGTCGGCGCGGTGATACGGGTCAGGGTGTCGCGAACATCAGACTGGCGCACGGTCTCGATGACGGCGCGGGCCATGCTCGGTGAGGCGGCGCGGTTGCCGGCCATGTCCCACCAGGATCGGAAGGCGGCATCGCCGGCGACGCTCGGCGCGATGACCCCCAGAATGTCGACGCCCTGGTCGACGGCATCGGGCTCCATCGCGACCGTGGCGAACGGATCGGTCTCGGCGATTTCGTATCCGATCGGATAGTCGTCGGCGCGCAGGGTGCGGGCCGCCCCGTTGATGATCACCAGGCTGCTGACCCGCTCGGGATAGTCGGCCGCCAGGACCAGGCCGGTCATCGACGCGAAGTAGGGGGCCAGGATGGTCGCCCGTTCGCAACCGATCGCGTCCATCACAGAAATGGCGTCCTTGGCCCAGAACCTCGGCCCGATCATGTCCAGCGACGGGACCCGTGACGACATCCCGATACCGCGCTGGTCGAGCCGAATCACCCGGGCGAACGACGCCAACCTGCGGTGAAAGCGGTACATCGACGGCTCGGCATCGACCGTGTCGATCGGAATAGACGGCCCGGGCAGCACCAGTAGGTCCGTCGGCCCATCGCCGAGGACCTGGTAAGCGATGTCGACCTCGCTGCAACTGGCGTAGCGAGTCCGCGGAAACTGCGCCACGGTTACAGGTTAGAGCAGGAAACCGACACGTTTGGTAGTTCTTCTATGCGGTAGTCGCTTCCTGGCCGCGCGGCCACGAGTATGCAGGTATCAACAGCGACGAGAGGAACAACGCATGCAGTTGACGGGGAACACCGTCCTGGTCACCGGCGGGGGTACCGGGATCGGTCGTGGACTGGCTGAGGCCTTTCACCAATCGGGGAACAAGGTCGTCATCGTGGGCCGGCGCGTCGAACTGTTGAAGAAGGTCGCCGAGGCCCACCCGGGCATGGAATACCTGTCGCTGGATCAGGGCGACGCCGCCGACATCCGGCGATTCGCCATCGAGCTGAAAGACCGCCATGCCGACGTCAACGTCCTGGTCAACAACGCCGGCATCCAGCGGGTCGAGGACATCACCAGTGGGGGCCCCGGGACGGCGGAGCTGACCCTCGCCATCAATCTGCTCGGCCCCATTCGGCTCACCGCGGCCGTACTGCACCAGCTGCTAGGCAAGCCGCACGCCGCAATCCTCAACGTGACGTCTGCGCTGGCGTTCATTCCCAGCGCGCTCACCCCCACCTACTGCGCCAGCAAGGCGGCGTTGCACTCGTATACGCAGTCGCTGCGCTATCAACTGCGCGACACCGCGGTCCAGGTCATCGAGATCATTCCGCCGCATGTGCAGACGGCGCTGCAGGGCGAGCGCGGATTCGACCCACGGGGAATGCCGCTCGATGAGTACATCGCCGAGACGATGACGCTGCTGCAGAGCACCCCGGACGCGGAAGAGATCGTCGTCGAGGCCGCCAAGGCTTTCCGGTTCGCCGAGCGGGACGGGTCCTTCGACGAGGTCTATCCCATCCTCAACGAGCGGATGACCGCGGAAGCCAATTAAGGCAGTAGCGCCGAGCGTGTAGCTTGTGAACGCTTTCGACGTGCTTCACCGCGCATATCCTGCACGGTCGGCGATCAAGTGAGCTCAGTCGCGGATGAATCCCTTGTTCCGCATCAGGAAGTCGGCCAGGAACCCGTCATGGGGAATTCCCGGCGCCGTGTGGTGGGTCGGGTGATGGCCGCCGTACACATTGGCGATGCTCGGCTCGGCCAGGAGATCGTCGATCAGGTCGTCGTCATCGGTTATCGCGCTGATCACCAGCGAATGCCGCAGCGGCTCGAGACCATCCGCGCGCGACCACGGCGCCACCCAGACGCACGGGAACGGCAACTCGACGTTGAGCTTTGTCACGTCGGGTCTGGCCAGCAGGTGCACCGCCGGGCGCAGCGCCGCGTAACCGTCGCCGAGTGCGGCGACAACGTGATCAGCGCCCAACAGCGCAGTGCTGCCGGCGGCTACGCCGGCCAGATGGCTCGCCAAAGCTGTTGCGGCGTCGAGCTTCTGAGTAGGCAGAGCCGCGTTGTCAATGGTCGACAGGCGTTCGGCTATCGCCGCGGCCAACGGCGCGGGGTCGCCTTCGTGGAGCACGGAGGTGGTGTTGACGCATGCCACTCCGCCCAGGTCGGCGATGGAATCGACGATGGTGTCGAGGTAGTCGCGCCAGTCGTGGTCGGCGGTGATCAGGATCTTCGCCCGGCCCGGACCGTTGGCGAACACCGTTGCGTCGCCGGCGTATTTGTCGACGACGTCCTGGCCACCGTAGACCATGGCGAGATCGGCCGACCTGATCAGCTCGTCAGCCCCACGATGGTCGGTGGGTAGGTAGACGGCGTCGTGCGGGCGAAATCCGGACTGGCGCAGCGCCTGGATCAGGCGGTGGGCGGTGAGCGGTTCGCGCCGTGACGGTCGAACAGCGACCCGGTATCCCAGAGCCAGCGCCTGCGGCCAGAGGCCGTGCACGCCCGGGCCGTTGCCGGAGGCGAGAACAGCGAACACGTTGCCCCGCCGGGCCCAGACCGCGCCACCTTCTCGGGCCCGTTCGTCGTGCAGAGCTTCAGCTCCTCGCCGTCGATCTTGTAGA
>CBAAAS010000170.1:0-6434 GCA_964658855.1 uncultured Mycobacterium sp. | reverse complement strand
CCGTCGCGCACCCCGTGCAGCATGTTGACGATGTTGCGGAACGCGGTGTTCATCTGGCCCATGGTGTCGTAGGAGGTCGACTGAGCGGTACCGCTCCAGCCGGCTCCGGCGATGTTCTGGCTCGACGCCCACATCTTGCGGGCCTCGTCCTCCACCGTCTGGGCGTGCACGTCGAAACGGCCAGCCATCGAACGCATCTCGTGCGGGTCAGTCATGAAACGAGTAGGCATTTTTCTCTCCTTGGTCTGTGAATTGATGGTTCTGGTTACAACGCCGTCTGCCGAAAGACCGAGGCGGTGGCGTCGAGATCAGCGATCGTCTCAAGCGGGCGGCACCGTCCCCCTCCCCGTCATCAGACGAATACCTGCTTCGGAAAGACCTTCGGCTTGACGCCGTAGCGCGGTCCGCCGATGCCCATTCCGGACTTGCCGCCGGCGGCGGCCATTCCCGGCATGACACCGTTCATGCCGCCGCTGCCCATTCCAGTGGCCGCCTCGTCGACAGATGCGGTCCAGCCCGTCCCCGCCAAGGTGGTCTCGGCCGCGGCGCCCCCAGCACCAGCACCAGCAGCCCAACCGGCCGGTACCGACATCCCGCCGACCTCAGCCGCCGTTCCCATCCCGGCCAGTGTCCCGGCGCCGCTGGCGGAGGTCGCACCCGCCAGCGTGGTACCGAAGCCCAGGCCTGCGCCCAGCGGGGTGGCGTCGCCCATCGTGAAACCGAACGGCGCACCCGCAACGAAGTGCGTCAGCAGCGGAATGGCCGACATACCGATGAACAGGAACCATGAGCCGGTGACGTTGATCGTGTTGATCGAGTTGGAGATGAACGGAGCCCCCATAAGAGACTGCACCGCGCCGTAGAGGCTGCCGAGTGGAGTAGCAGCCGCGGTGGCGGCCGGTGTGGCGGCCGCACTCGAAACCCCCTGCAGGCTGCTGAGCAGCCCGTTGAGCCCGGAGTTCGACGCATTGCTGTTGACAGCGCTGCTCACCGCGGCAGCTTGCGCTCCCGTCCCGGCGGGGCTGGTGCTCTGGACCGGCTCGGCCAACGGCGTCACCTGCGCGGAGGCGGCCGCGTTAGCGGCGTAGGTCGACATCGCGGTGGCGTCCTGGGCCCAGAATTCGCCGTACATCGCCTCGTTCAGCGCGATCGCCGGGGTGTTCTGTCCCAGGATGTTGGTGGCGACGAGCGCCGCCAGCTGAGCCCGGTTGGCGTAAACCACTGGTGGCGGGATCGTGGCGGAGAATGCCGCCTCGTAAGCTGCCGCCGATGCGGTGGCCTTCGCGGCCGCTTCCTGCAGCTGCACAGAAGTGGTTTGCAGCCAGTCGATGTTCTGCTGAGCCGATGCGGCAGCCGCGGTGGCCGACGGACCCGTCCAGTCCGTACCGGTCAGCTGTGAGATGACCGACTCGTAGGCGGCTGCGTTGGTGCTCAGTTCCGAGCTGAGGTTGCCGAACGTAGCAGCGGCAGCCATCATCGGTCCTGCTCCGGCACCGGAGTACATCATTGTCGAGTTGACTTCCGGGGGGCGAGCGGCGAAATCGAAAACCATGTCCTAGTCCTGTCTATTTGGAGGATATGAGTGCGAATGCTGGTCTGGTCGGCCGACTTTGGCCCTGTGGTGACTAGCCGAGGGTGGGCTTGGCGATAACCGGCATGACCTTCGGCTTGAGGCCGTAGCGCGGGGCCCCGAAGCTCGAGCCGCTGCCCCGACCACCGTTGGCGACTGCGGGCATCCCGGCCATGGTTCCGGGAGATCCGCCTGCCACGCCTCCGGTGGCGCCCATCGGCATGGTCTGCGACGCCAGCGTGACGGGCGTGCTTCCTGCCGGGATCCCGGCACCCCCGGCCCAGCTGGGCGGCACCGACATTCCGCCGATCGAGGAACCTGCGCCGGCCGAGGCCAGCACCGGCGCGGCGCCCATGCCGCCGGCTACTCCGGCGGCTCCGGCTGCGGGGCCGACGTCGGTGGCCAGCGCCGATCCCAGACCGCCGATGTCGGCGCCGGCGGTTGCGGGTCCGGACAGTGCGGTGAGCAGACCACCGCTGGTCACACCGATCATGTCCGACGCCGCTGAGGCGTAGTTACCGGTGTTGATATTGAGCAGGTTGCCGATGTTGCTGCTCAGAGGTGAGGCAGTAATGGTGGCTGCCAATCCGCTGATCAGGCCGGCGAGCGTGCTGATCGGGTCGGTTGCGGCCTGCGAGGCGGCTCCCGTGGCGGACCCGGCGCCGTTGGACAGCGCGTTCGCGGCAGCGCCGGCCTGGTTGGCCGACTCGGTGTCCGCGTAGGAACCGGAGCTCTGGTTCAGCAGTTGGACGAACTGCTGGTGGATGGCCTGGGCCTGCGCGCTGACCGACTGGTAGAGCTGGCCGTACGTCGAGAAGACCCCGGCCTGCAGGACCGACACCTCGTCGGTGGCCGCGGGAAGGACGTCGGTGGTCGAACTTGCGGCAGCCGTGCTCTCCGCGGCAAACGAGTTACCGAGGCCCTCGAGCTGGGTCGCGGCTGCGGAGATCGCTGCGGGCTGTGTGTTGACGAACGACATATGTCTCTCCTGGGTGGCAAGAGGCCGACCCCGTTGAGGAGGTCGGCCACGTTGGTCACGATCAGTGGGTGCTGGTAACCGACGGCGGTTCCATGGCTATACCTTGGCGTAACCTGAGCGCCGTCGCATACCTCGTTAATGGCTTCTTAACGTGGCGTCCTTATTTTTAACACCGGATTCTCAGCGACCAGCGGTTTAGCCTCCCTATCAGGCTCGGGAGTCGACGCGCTAAGTTCGTCGGTGGCCCCCATAGCCCAATCGGCAGAGGCAACGGACTTAAAATCCGTCAAGTGTCGGTTCGAATCCGACTGGGGGCACCAGGCCGAATCCGCAGGTGTCTCAGGTTAAACTCAGGTGTTCATCAGGTTTTCGTGGTCTGGATCCTCAAGATCGACGGTGCGAACTGCGCTGGTCACGAATCCACCTTGAACCCGCCCAGGCCGGTTATGCCACCGCCCTGACGCAATCGTTACGACACCTCGCCTGCGCTGCGACGGTCATGTGATCAGGCCGCGCGCTTAGGCCTCAATTACCGGTGAGATCGCCCCGCGGCAGGCCACGCATGCCACGGCTTTGCAGCCGACGGACCGCCCGCCGAGGTCATATAGTTGCGCGGTGGTCGATCAGCCGAGTCCCGCAGCTCCAGGCGCGCCAACCGTATTCATCGCCACACCCATGTACGGGGGAATGGCGACTGGCGCATACACCTGGTCACTGGCGCAAACGCCAGCGGTTTTCCTGCAGGGCGGGGTTGGTCTGCTCTACCAATACCGGATGAATGACGCACTGGTGGCAAACGCCCGGAATCACCTGGCCGACGATTTCTTGGGGACGCCGGCCACTCATTTGATGTGGATCGACGCAGACATCGGGTTCAACGCCGTCGACATTGTCAGCATGATCGTGGCTGATCAGGACATCATTTGTGGGATGTATCCGTTGAAAGCGATCGACTGGGAGCGGGTCGCCCAAGCTGCCAGCGACGGTGTCCCGCCGGAAGAATTGCACACTCACGTGGGAATTTTCTCGGTGAACGAACTCGACGGCCACCATGGCAGCAGTTCGGCCAACTCGGACGGGCTCGTGGAAATCGACGCCGGCGGTACCGGTTTCATGCTGGTCAAGCGCGAGGTGTTCGAGGCCCTAGGTAGTGAAGTACCCAGCTACATCGTCGGTGGAAAGTCGATCAAGGAGTTTTACACCACCGGCATCGACCCCGAGACGAACCAACTCGTGTCAGAGGACTACTACTTCTGCAGGCTCGCGCGCAGTTACGACTTCAAGGTCTACGCGGCACCGTGGGTACATCTCACTCACACGGGCCCGTACGTGTACGAAAGCCAGCTCGAACCGAAGTGGCTAGTCCAGCGCTAGTGCGCTGGTGGCGACTCGGCGGTGGGATTCCCGGCGCCGCGGTTCCCGAAAATGTAAGTACCGGTGTGGTTCAGGCGCACCCAGGGGGCGGCATAGATCTTGATGCCGCGTTCGCGCGCCATTTTGCAGAAGTGGTAGTCCTCTGACAGCAGGCTGTTTCCCGAGTCGGGGTCGATGCTGACGGCGTAGAACGCCTTGAGCGGCATTCCGGGGGTCGAACCGTCCACGTACGACGGCGCGTCGTCGGCCAACGCTTCGAACACGCCCCGCTTGATCAACATGAAACCCGTACCCGCGTTGGCTATTTCGATCAGGCCGTCGGCGGTCACTCGTTCGGGGGAATTGTCGATGAGGTTCAACACCAACGAGCGCTCGTACTCATGGAGGCGCTCGGGTGGCACGCCCTCCTTGGCTGCCCGCGCCACCTCGCGCCAGTGGATCTCCTTTTTGGGATAAAGACCGCAGACGATGTCTTGGTCGGCCCGGACCATCTTGACGATGTCGGCGGGGTCGAATCCGATGTCCGCGTCGATCCACATCAGGTGGGTCGCCGTCGAGCCGAGGAACTGGGCTGTGAGGAAGTTCCTGGCGCGCGGAACGAGGCTGTCGTTCATCGCGACGCTGTAGAAGAGGCCTATCCCATTTCTGAAGAAGGCAGCCGGTGTGTGGGCAAGCGACATCGTGTAGGTGCCCGCGGCCATGCCCCCGTACATCGGTGTCGCTATGAACACCCTCGGGCCGTCCGCAACAGGCCCCATGTCGAGGTTCTGCTCCCCACCGCGGGTGGATGGTCCGTCATCAGAAGACGAAATGCCGTCAGCTGTAACGAGAGCCCTCCTGTGAATCAGCGGTCAGTGCCATCGCCACGAAATCGATTCGCCACAGCGACCGGAACAGCGTGCGGCCGTATTTTTCCACGTCCTCCGCGGTTAGTTGATCGTCCTGTTGTGCAACTATGCGGGCAATCTCTCGAATCGTACGACGGCCGTCCACATTTTGCAGAAACGCCAATTGGGCCGCGTTGAGCTGCAGGCGAATGCCGCCTGCCCACACGGCTTCGTTGCCCGAGACGCTGCAACGCATGCGCAGCAGCGGGATGTAGTTCAAAGCTGCGTCGGTCGAAAAGTCAATCGTGTAACTGTCTTTCGGCCGCTCCGGGCGGCACGCCATGAAAAAGTGGCAGGCGTTGCGCGTTTGTACGCGCTCCATCACCGACCATAGTTTCGGCTCGGGCAGCGCATTCGCGGTAGTGACGAATTCGCTTGGCGCCACGAACATTTCGTGCGGGTAATACGGCGTCTTGTGAAACCAGCCCTGGAAGACGAGCCCGGCCGAGTCGACGAGCTCGACGCACTCGTCGACGGTGTAGTTGCGCGTGCGGCCGTGCAGAAAGGTGTCCACCAGCGCCGCGTCGTCCTGCAGATCGCGCGCCCGCTGTAGATAGCTGCGCACCGGATGGTCTTCCGGCAGCGCGTCGACGGTGTCTTTGACGATCTGGACCGACGCGTCGTCCTGCCGCAGATCCAAGTCTTGAAAAATGGATTCGAGCAGCTCGACTCCGATGCGGCCGTATTTCCCGTAGAGCATGATGGCCGCGACGCCGTCGGGTCGCAGACATTCCGCTAGTGCTTTCATGCCGACGAGGGGATCTGCCATGTGATGCAGGACGCCGGTCGATACCACCAGGTCGAAGTCGAGACCCAGTGTCGACAGTTCTTCGATAGGAAGCCGGCGTAGCTCCAGGTTGCGCAGGTCGTGCTGGTCTTTCAGGTGTTGCTGGTGATCCAGCGACGGCTGGCTGACGTCGACCGCCAGCACTTTCGCGGCGGGGTTGTTGAACGCGAAGACCGCCGCCTGGTTGGTGCCGCACCCGGCGATCAGGATGTCGAGGTCAGGCCGGTAGTCCCGGTCGGGCCACAGGACCCGGTGAGCGTGTACCGGGTCGAACCATTCCCAGTTGGTGACCGTCCACGTTTTGAGGTCGCGGATGGGATGTGGGTACCGCCACCGCTCGTATTGGCGACTGACCGCATCGTCACGCGCGTCGTCCTTCATCTCAGCGGTGGCTCCTCACGGTGAGTGACGGTCGGTTGGGATTATCGGTCACCCTCGGCGGCCGGGCAATCACGTCATCCATCAATGGCTGACGCGGCGACGCACAGCACTTCATCGAGGCTGGCCGTCTGCGGCCCGGCGGCGGGAAGGCGGTCGGCTTGATCCAGCCGTCCGGTATCGAACATCGCCGGACCACCGGCCAACCCGTCGAGTAGGACATAACGGCCGGCGTCGGGGGTTCGGCAAACTGCGTCTTCCGGGGCACTGGCACCGGTCAGCGTGAGCGCGCCGGCCAAGTTGATGGCCACCTGGAACACGTCTGGCTCCGCGTCGAATACCGCGGTCAGGCGGGTGATGAGGTTCTCGGGCGCGAAAAACCGCCAATTCTGATCCAGATGCAGCCAGTATCGCCCGCGAATGAGTTCGCGTACCTGTGCAAGTTGGATGCCGTCTGCA
>CBAAAS010000169.1:0-6472 GCA_964658855.1 uncultured Mycobacterium sp. | reverse complement strand
GAGGTCGAAGTCGGATTCATCCTGGCCCACGATCTGCCGGGCGCGAACTGCACCGAAGACGACGTGCTGGCCGCGACCGAGGCGTTCATGCCGTCGATCGAGCTGATCGACACCAGGATCACCGACTGGAAGATCGCGCTGTGCGACACCATCGCCGACAACGCTTCTTCAGCGGGCTTCGTGCTGGGCGCGGCGCGGGTCAAGCCGGCCGACATCGACATCAAGTCGATCAATGCGGTGCTGACCAACAACGGCGAGGTGGTGGCCGAGGGCCGCAGCGACGCGGTGCTGGGAAATCCGGTGACCGCGGTGGCGTGGCTGGCCCGCAAGGTGGAAAGCTTCGGGGTGCGGCTTCGGGCCGGCGACATCGTGTTGCCCGGTTCGTGCACCCGCGCTATCGACGCACCTCCGGGCAGCAATTTCGTCGCCGATTTCCACGGGCTCGGGTCCGTCCGACTGTCTTTCGAGTAAGGAGCGATCGCAAGCGCGGCGAAGCCGGGCGCAAGCGGGTCGCGACAAGAGATGAAGGAGCATCCATGCCGTCGAAGATGAGTGTGGCAATCGTCGGATCGGGCAACATCAGCACCGATCTGCTCTACAAACTGCTCCGCTCGGAGTGGCTCGAGCCGCGCTGGATGGTGGGCATCGACCCGGACAGCGAGGGCCTGGCGCGCGCTCGCAAGCTGGGCCTCGAGACCACCCATGAGGGTGTCGACTGGCTGCTGGCGCAGTCCGAGAAACCCGACATGGTGTTCGAAGCTACCAGCGCCTACGTGCACCGGGATGCGGCACCGAAATACGAGGCCGCCGGCATTCGGGCGATCGACCTGACGCCCGCCGCCGTCGGCCCGGCGGTGATCCCGCCGGCCAATCTTCGCGAGCACCTCGACGCACCCAACGTCAACATGATCACCTGCGGGGGACAGGCGACCATTCCGATCGTCTACGCGGTCAGTCGCGTCGTGGAGGTGCCTTACGCGGAGATCGTCGCGTCGGTGTCGTCGTCGTCGGCGGGGCCGGGCACCCGGGCCAACATCGACGAGTTCACCAAGACCACGTCGCGGGGCGTGCAGACCATCGGCGGGGCGAAACGCGGCAAGGCCATCATCATCCTCAACCCGGCCGATCCGCCAATGATCATGCGCGACACCATCTTCTGCGCCATCCCCGAAGACGCTGACCGCGACGCGATCGCCCAGTCGATTCGCGATGTCGTCGCCGAAGTGCAGACCTACGTGCCGGGCTACCGGCTGCTCAACGACCCGCAGTTCGACGACCCGTCGGTGCACTCCGGAGGTCAGGCACTGGTCACCACCTTCGTCGAGGTCGAAGGCGCTGGCGACTACCTACCGCCGTATGCGGGCAACCTCGACATCATGACCGCCGCGGCCACCAAGGTGGGCGAGGAGATCGCCAAGGAATCGCTGTCGACGACAGCCCAGGGAGCGCAGGCATGACATCTGACATCTTCTTCAACCCGATCTGGGACGTCCGGATGACGGACACCTCGTTGCGAGACGGCTCGCACCACAAGCGTCACCAGTTCACCAAGGACGAGGTCGGGGCCATCGTGGCCGCGCTGGACAACGCCGGAGTGCCGGTGATCGAGGTGACCCATGGCGACGGGCTGGGCGGTTCGAGCTTCAACTACGGGTTCTCCAAGACGCCCGAGCAGGAGCTGATCAAGCTCGCCGCAGAGACCGCCAAAGAAGCCAAGATCGCCTTCCTGATGCTGCCCGGTGTGGGTACCAAGGAAGACATCAAAGAAGCGCAGAACAACGGCGGCTCGATCTGCCGGATCGCCACCCACTGCACCGAGGCTGACGTCTCGATTCAGCACTTCGGGTTGGCTCGCGAGCTCGGCCTGGAAACCGTTGGCTTCCTGATGATGTCGCACACCATCCCGCCCGAGAAACTGGCCGCGCAGGCCCGCATCATGGCCGACGCCGGCTGCCAGTGCGTCTACGTCGTCGACTCGGCGGGCGCCCTGGTGCTCGACGCGGTGGCCGACCGGGTGGCGGCTCTGGTTGCCGAACTCGGTGACGACGCCCAGGTGGGTTTCCATGGTCACGAGAACCTCGGCTTGGGAGTGGCCAACTCGGTGGAGGCCGTCCGGGCCGGTGCCAAGCAGATCGACGGCTCCTGCCGCAGATTCGGCGCAGGCGCGGGCAACGCGCCGGTCGAGGCGCTGATCGGGGTGTTCGACAAGATCGGCGTCAAGACCGGGATCGACTTCTTCGACATCGCCGACGCGGCCGAAGAGGTGGTGGCACCGACGATGCCGACCGAATGCCTGCTCGACCGCAACGCGCTGATCATGGGCTATTCCGGGGTGTACTCCAGCTTCCTCAAGCATGCCGTCCGCCAGTCCGAGCGCTACGGCGTTCCGGCCCACCAACTGCTGCACCGGGCCGGACAGCGCAAGCTGATCGGCGGTCAGGAAGACCAGCTCATCGACATCGCTCTGGAGATCAAGCGCGAACAAGAAAGCGGCGCTGCAGCCTCGTCATAATCTGAGCGCTTGCACAGGCTGTGCATAGCCACCACGAGTAGCTTGGCCCGCATGAGTACGACATTCACCTGGGCCGGCCGGATCGCCGGCGGCCTGCTCGCGGCTTCGGCCGCAGCGATCATCGCGATGCCGGTGGCCGGCGCCGCGTGCGATCAGACGGTGGGCCAATCCATTGACTCGTATCTGACCCGCCATCCCGACGTCAAACAGCGCCTTTCCTCGCAATCGAAGGCCGAGGGCGGCGGCCCCAATGTCATCGATTATTTGAACCGGCACCCGGACGTGCGGCAGCATTTGATCGACCTGTCCCAGCAGTGCACGGAGTAGTGAATCCGCGTCGTCGCTGACGGCCACCGGCCACGACGCGCGATGTTCGCTTGTTGACGAAAACTAGAACACGTTCTAGCGTCGAGGCGTGCCCGATCCCCTCTTCTCCGAGCCGCTCGTCGCTGCCATCGCCGAGTCCGAGAAATTAGTAGCCGCCGCACCCCATATCGAGACCGAAGCCGACCTGCTCGAGGGGCTGCAATACCTTGCCGGTTGTGTGGCTGCGTGCACGCACATGGTGTTCGATTACGACCGCGACCACCCGGTGTTGCTCTCCGGCACCGGGCCGTACAGCAAAATGGGCCTGGACAATCCGGACACCATGTACTTCGGCTGCCGAGTCCAGCCCGACCACGACTACGTGGTGAACGGTGTTCGCGGCACCACCACCGACGTGAGCTTTCAGCTGCTCGGCGGTGAGTACACCGACGACAACGTGCCTGCCAGCCAGGCCGCGTTCGACGACCGCGAGCTCGAGATCGCGTCGGACGGCAGCTTCCAATGGCAGGTGCGGCCCACCAGCCCCGGCCAGCTGGTGATCCGCGAGGTCTACGGCGACTGGGCGGCGCGGCGGGGCACCTTCACCATCTCGCGATCCGATACCGCTGGCACCGCGCCGCCGCCACTGAGCCGCGCGACGATCGAAAAGCGTTACAGCGCAGCCGGAAAGCAACTGGTCAACCGGATCAAGACCTGGCTGCAGTTCCCGCAATGGTTCTATCTGGACCTGCCGGTCAACACCATGGTCGCGCCGCGTCTGACGCCCGGCGGATTGGCGACGCAGTATTCCTCGGTCGGGCATTTCGAGCTTCGGCCCGACGAGGCTCTCGTCATCACGCTGCCGGTGACCGATGCGCCTTACCTCGGCTTCCAGCTGGGCAGCTTGTGGTACATCTCGCTGGACTACATCAATCACCAGACGTCGCTGAACAACACTCAGGCGCAAGCGGATCCGGACGGCATGGTCCGCATCGTCGTCGCCGATCAGAATCCCGGTGTCACCAACTGGGTCGAGACGCTCGGCCATCGCCGCGGCTTCCTGCAGTTCCGCTGGCAACGGGTTTCGCGTCAGCTCACCGAGGCCGACGGCCCCACCGTCGAACTGGTCAACATCGACGCGCTCCCGGGTGCGCTGCCCCACTACGCGCACAATAAGATCTCCGATGAGGACTGGCGTACCCGAATCGCGTTGCGCCAGCAGCAAATTGCAGCCAGGATGCTGGGGTAATCATGACCGGAATACTTGAGAAAAAAGTAATCGTGATCAGCGGCGTGGGCCCGGGACTCGGCACCACGCTCGCGCACCGATGCGCGAAAGACGGTGCCGAGCTGGTGCTGGCGGCGCGCACTGTGGAGCGGCTGGAGGAACTCGCCAAGGAGCTCGGCGATGCCGGACACAAGGCGCTGGCGGTGCGCGCGGACATCACCGAAGACGACGACGTGGCGGCCCTGGTGGAGTCCACCACATCGAACTTCGGCAAGGTCGACGTTCTGATCAACAACGCGTTCCGGGTGCCATCGATGAAACCGTTGGCCGGAACCAGCTTTCAGCACATCCGCGACGCGATCGAGCTGAGCGCGCTGGGTGCGTTGCGCCTCATCCAGGCCTTCACGCCGGCGTTGGAGGAGTCCAAGGGTTCGGTCGTCAACGTCAACTCCATGGTGTTGCGCCACTCGCAGGCCAAGTACGGGGCCTACAAGATGGCCAAGTCCGCACTGCTGTCCATGTCGCAGTCGTTGGCCACCGAGCTCGGCGAAAAGGGCATCCGGGTGAACTCTGTTGCACCCGGCTATATCTGGGGCGAGACGCTGCAGGGCTACTTCGAGCACCAGGCCGGAAAGTACGGCACCACCGCCGACGAGATCTACAAGTCGACCGCGGCCGACTCCGACCTCAAGCGGCTACCCACCGAAGACGAGGTCGCGTCGGCAATCATGTTCATGGCCAGCGACTTGTCCAGCGGTATCAGCGGACAGACGCTGGATGTCAACTGCGGCGAGTACCACCACTGACATGCCGCCGGTGACGATGCAGAACGAAGTGATGAGGGAGGAGGCGGCGTAATGGCTGCTGAACGCACCGACATCGCCACCGTCGACGAGCTGCACGCCTCGGCGGTCAAGCTGACCGGACTCGACGATTTCGGCGTCGACAACGACAACTACCGCGAAGCACTCGGCGTGCTGCTCGACTCGTACCGGCAAGAGGCGGGCCTAACGGTGTTGGGCAGCAAGATGAATCGCTTCTTTCTGCGCGGCGCCCTGGTGGCCAGGCTGTTGTCCGAGTCCGCCTGGAAGCAGTACCCGCAGCACGCCGATGTCGTGGTCACGCGGCCCATCTTCGTCACCGGTCTGGTGCGTACCGGCACCACGGCACTGCACCGCCTTCTCGGGGCCGACCCGGCGCATCAGGGCCTGCACATGTGGCTGGCGGAATTCCCGCAGCCGCGCCCGCCGCGCGAGACGTGGGAGTCTCATCCGCTGTATCGCCAACTCGACGACCAGTTCACCCAGCATCATCAGGACAACCCGGGCTACACCGGCCTGCACTTCATGGCGGCCTACGAGCTCGAGGAGTGCTGGCAGCTGTTACGTCAGTCGCTGCATTCGGTTTCTTACGAGACGTTGGCGCATCTGCCGAGCTACTCAAAGTGGTTGTCGCAGCAGGACTGGACGCCGGCGTATCAGCGTCATCGCAAAAACCTTCAGCTGATCGGACTCAACGATGCCGACAAGCGCTGGGTGCTGAAGAACCCGAGCCATCTGTTCGCTCTCGACGCGTTGATGGAGACCTATCCCGATGCCCTGGTCATCCAGACGCATCGGCCGGTCGAGACGATCATGGCGTCGATGTGTTCGCTGGCCCAGCACACCACCGACGGATGGTCGACGAAATTTGTCGGGGCGCAAATCGGTTCGGACTCAGTGGAAACCTGGTCGCGCGGTTTGGAGCAGTTCAACTTCGCGCGGGCCAAGTACAACTCGGCTCAGTTCTACGATGTCGACTACCGCGAGTTGATCGCCGATCCGCTCGGCACCGTCGCCGATATCTACCGAAAGTTCGACATCCCGCTCACCGATGAGGCGCGGCAGGCGATGGAGGACAGTCACGCCGAAAGCCAAACCGGTGCAAGGGCACCCAAGCACAAGTACTCACTCGCCGACTACGGGCTGACCGCCGAGGGCGTCAAGGAACGCTTCGCCGGGCTTTGATCGATTGCCCGGCTCCTCAGCCGTTCGCGGCGCGAACCGCATCATCGCCGGGCTGTGATTACCCGTCGCCTGGCGGGGTAGCGGTGGATACGGCTTCCAGGCACCCTTCGGCGACCGCGTGCTCGATGCTGTCGGCGAGCTTCGGGCAGGCCCGGGTTCGCGCGCTGGGTTCACCGGCCGCTCGCACCTCGGTGAAATAGGCGCAGCGCTGCGATGCGTCGTTATTCCACTGCACCGCAGTGTGTCCGGGGCCCAGACGTTTCGCGTTGACAGTAGCGTGGCAGAACCGGCAGTCCACCGGCTGTAGGCCGGACGTCAGATAGCGGGTGCGATCGGCGCGGGTGGCCTCCTGCACCGCGGCGGCACGTTCCGGATCGTCAGCGAAATCCGGTGCCTTGGACCAAGATCCGCCGCTCTTGC
>CBAAAS010000168.1:0-6476 GCA_964658855.1 uncultured Mycobacterium sp. | reverse complement strand
GGCAGTTTTGTGGAAAAGATCGAACCCAGCAGGATGCAGATGACGGCCGGCAACGAAAACGTCAGCACCATCTGCTCCGGCCGGCGGTAGAACATCTTCAGCTCGGGGACGACTCGCGACAATCCGATCCGCAGCGGTGACGGTAGTGCGGGCCGAGCCTCCGTCAATCGCGGTAGCGGCGGTGCGGCATCAGCCACGTGGTCGGTGTCCATCAGCTTCGGCCGATCAATTGCAAGTAGGCGTCTTCGAGCGTGGGTCGAGAAACAGTCAAGTCAGCCAACTCTGCCCCATCGGCCGACCATTTTCTGATGAGCTCGGTAGGTTGCTCGGTTTCGACTTCGTGGTGATGGTCTCCCGTCCTCCACCGGACGGTGGCAGCGGTGCTCACATATTGGATTAGGCTCTGCGGCGAGTCGACTGCCACCACCTGTCCGCCGGTGATGACGGCGACACGGTCTGCCAGTGCCGCCGCTTCCTCGAGGTAGTGGGTGGTTAGCAGGATCGTTGTGCCAGCGTCGGCCAGCAGCCGGATGAGATCCCAAAAGCGCAGTCGCGCTTCGGGATCGAACCCAGTCGTCGGTTCGTCGAGGAATAACAGTTCAGGGAGGTTGATGATGCCGAGAGCGACGTCGAGCCGGCGACGCTGCCCCCCAGACAGCGTACTGACTTTCGATGCGGACACCGAGCCGAGTCCGACGAGCTCGAGCACCTCCTCTGGGACACGCGCCGCCCCATAGCATTTCGCAAACATTCGGACAGTCTCAGAGACCGTCAGCATCCCGGCGTCGCTGACTTCTTGAAGCACGATGCCGATCTTGGCGCGCCAGGTTCGGCCCGCCGTTCCGGGGTCTTCGCCCAACACACTGACATGTCCGGAATCACGCTTGCGGTGACCCTCGAGGATCTCGATCGTTGTCGACTTGCCTGCCCCGTTGGGCCCGAGGATCGCGAATACCTCGCCGTACCCAACGTCGAGGTCCACATCGTGCACGGCCTGTAGCTGTCCGTACGACTTGCGCAGAGCTCGAACCTGCACCGCGGAGTTCACGAGTGCGCCTCGCCCTGGCTCTCGAGCTCAGCGAGCATCTCGCGCAGTTCGATTTCGGACAATTGCTCGATCAATCGGTCGACATCGTCGTCGGCCGCGCTGGCCGGGGGCACCTCGTCGCCCACCGCCAGCGGGCCGGCGTCGGTCAAGCTCAGGTCGGCGAGGATTCGGTCGGCCAGTGAATTCACGCTTACGCCGCGAAGCAACTCGAGCAGCGGCAGGTCGATCGCGAAAGTCGCGTTGATCCTGAGCCGAAAATCCATCGCCATCATGGAGTCCATGCCGATGTCGTCGAGACCGTCGTCGGGTCCGATATCGGCGGCAGCGATCTCAAAAACCGTGGCTGCGACTTGTTGAACATGGCTGGCGACCAGCTCGAACCTTTCGTCCGCCGGGCGTGCTTTCAGGAAGTCGAGTATCGATGATTCTGAATCGCCTGCTTCGGAGGAAGTCTCAGCCGTACCCAATTCGGAAAACATCGGGGGAACGTGACCGCCGATCCCGGCGCGCCGAGCCTGCCCCCAGTCGGCGCTGATCGCAACGACATTGGTGACCTTCTGGTTGAGGAGACGATCGAGGATACGGGTGCCCAGCGCAGGCGTGATGAGCTCGATCCCCCGCTGCGCGTAGATCTTCTCCAGCTTGAGTTCTTCGACCATCCCCACTGACCATGGGCCCCAACCGATTGTGAGAGCAGGCAAACCCTGCGCCTGTCGGTAGTGCGCGAAGGCGTCCAGCACCGCGTTGGCGGCGGCGTAATTGCCTTGGCCAGGCGATGCGATAACCGACCCGGCCGACCCGAACATCACGAAAAACTCCAGATCGCTTCCCTGGAAAGCGTTGTGCAGCACACGGGCGCCCGTGACCTTCGGCGCCATCACCTTGGTGAAATCTTCTTCAGTCATATTCACCAGAAGGCGGTCATCGACGATGCCTGCGGCATGGATGATTCCGCGGACCGGTCGGCCCCCATTGCGGAGGTGATCGCTCAGCCAGTTCTCCACCGCGTCGGTGTCGGTGATATCGACGCTGGCGGTCGTCACGCGCGCACCGAGGTGTTCGATCTTTCGGATCGTGTTGATGGTCGTGTAGTGCCGGTGGTCAACAGGTAGTTGTGGCCATTGGTCTCGGGGCGGGATCTCGCTGCGGGCTAGCAGCACAATGTGGCGTGCGCCGCGTTCGGCCAGATAAGTGCCCACGATGCGACCGAGCGCTCCGCCACCACCCGTTACGACATAAGTCGCGTCGGGTGTGAGTTTGGTTGGGAAAGGTTGCGTCAGGCTCGTACTCTGGCGAAGACGAGGAACGAACACCGCGTGGCCCCGAATGGCAATCTGATCTTCGGCGTCCTCGGCGAGGATGTGCTCGCAGATACGCGACGCGGTCTGTGTCTGGTCGTCGGCGCCGTCGATGTCGATCAGCCCGCCCCATCGGTTGGCGAACTCCTGTTGGCCGAACACCCGCCCGAGACCCCAGACAGCCGCCTGTTCGACAACAAGCTGCTCAGTTCCCGGGGCGGGTTGCGCGTTAGAGGTGAGCACGTAGAGCCGTGGCGCAACGGTGTCGTGCTCGGCGAAGGCTTTGGCGAGATGCAGAATCGTGAAAACACCGAGATGGTCGTTAATTTCACCGGAGTTCTCGGCCCGACAGCCGTCGGTTTCGGGGTGGATGTCCAACGGCCAGCAGTTGATGATGCCCGCCAGGTCACCGTCGTTTTCGACGTGAGTTGCGATCAACTGGTGGAGTTGTTCGGGCTGTTGCGGATTCAGGAAGTAACCGCCGTCGACTTTCGTCAGCGCGCTGACGGGCTGGCGCAGTACCGCACGGACACGGTGACCGCTGCGGCGAAGTTGGTCTGCCAGTGTCGTCCCGACGCCGGCGCTGTCGAGGAAGATCAGCCACGACAAGCTATCCGTTGACGTCGCTGCCCCGGCCGAATGGTCGGCCATCTCGGTGCGCGCGACCCACTCGATCTCGTACAGGCTCCTGTCTATCCGTTCGGGCGACATGTGCGATGACAGTGCTTGCAACGTGAAACCGGTGAATACGGCCAGCGGCTGCCCGTCGCTGCCGATGAGTGTGATGTCGCTTTCGATTTCATCTTTGGTCGCCGACAACACAGTGATCTCGGCGGTCATGTGGTGCTCGGGCGCGCCGTAGATGGCGCTGCGCCGGACTCGGGTCGGAAGGTAGGCGTCGTCGCCGATGTCGCGTCCGAGAAGGGTTGTGCCGATTAATGTTTGGAAGGCGCCGTCGATCAGGGCCGGGTGGAATCGATAGTGATCGATGTCGTCGGCGATCTGCGCAGGGGTGGTGATGTCTGCTGTCGCCCAGCCGTCTCCGGACGTGATACCGGCGATGGTCTGAAATGCGTCACCGTAGTCGAACCCGACGACCCGGGCGCGGGTGTAGAACTCGTCGCGGTCGATTGTGGTGATGGGCTGGGCGTGACGAGGCGGCGTGGCCCGTTCAGGCGGGTGTAGGAGTGTGTTGAGTTCTGCGGTCGCCGTTATCGTCCACTTGACGTCACCTCCGGCCGTCGCGGTGAAGGCGGCGAATTCCAGTGTCCCGGTGTCGCGATTGAGGGTGGTCCGCAGAACGGGATCACACGTTTCGTCGAGGATCACCGCGCGCAACAGGGCCAGGTTATCCACACTATAACCGGTTGACCCGTAGGTGAGGTTGGCTGCCGCCAAAGCCATTTCGATGTAGACGGCTCCGGGCACCAAAGTGCTTCCCTGCACCTGATGGTCAGCAAGGAAGGGCGTGGTGATGGTGCTCAGCTCGACTTCCCAGGTGGGATGAACCCCGCCCACCGGTTGCCCCAGCAGGGGATGCACAGGGTTGTAGTGGAGATCCTCGGCCGCCTCCTGGGTTTCGTTCCAGTAGCGCTTGGTTTGCCACGGGTACGAAGGAAGTTTGACGAGTCTTGCGGCGTGGCTCGGGTATAGCGCCTCCCACGCGATCGAATGGCCGTGACAGTGCAGTGCGCCAACGCAATTCATCAACGTGCGAGCGTCGTCCTCGTTGCGCCGCTGAGTTGCCAGAACGACGGTCTCGGTCTCGTGAGCGCCGGCTATCTCGAACAGTGACGCTGCGAGAACCGGGTGTGGCCCCAACTCGACGAAATGTGTATATCCGTCATCGAGCATCCGTCGGATCGCAGGTTCGAAAAGAACCGTGGCGCGGGTGTTTTGCCACCAATAGGCGGCACCGTCGGGATAGCCGTTCAGCCGCTCGCCGGTCACGGTCGAATACAGCGGGATTGTCGCCGCGCCCGGAGCCAGCGCGTCGAACGCTTCGTGGAGGTCCGCTTTGATGGTGTCCATGTAATGGGTGTGGTAGGGCACTTTCCCGTTGAGAAACCGGTTGAAGATCTCAAGCTCGTCGAGTTGTCGGGCGATGTCCTCGAGGACGTCACCGTCGCCGGCAACGGTAACTGTTGACGGGCCGTTGATCGCCGCGATCGACACCCGCCGTCCGATCGCATCGTGCGTTTCGGCGTTGATCTTCTGCATGAACGATTCGGCGCTGAGACCGACCGCGAGCATGCGGCCCAGTCCGCTGGTGCGCTGCTGCAGCCGACTTCGGTGGTAGATCACCTGAATTGCCTGCTCGAAGGTGAGTATTCCAGCGAGGTAGTGGGCGGCCACTTCGCCGGCGCTGTGGCCGATCACCGCGTCCGGCGTGATGCCGAACTGCTTCAGCTGCTCGGCGAGCGCTATCTGAATCGCGAAGTTCGCGGGTTGCGCGACCTCGGTTTCGGCCATCCGAGAACGGGTTTCATCAGCGCGAAGCTCGTCGATCAACGACCAGTTCGCGTATCGGGACAGCTCGCGATCGCTTCGCCGAATGCTCTCAGTGAACGCGGGATACGCATCGAGCAGACCCCGGCACATCTTCCACCACTGCGGCCCCATGCCGGTACAGACGAATGCCAGCCGCGGCGCAGTCGGGCTGGTGCGGGTCGCGGAGATCTGCCCACCGTCTGCGAGGGCTTGAAGTTGTTGTTGGGCATCGCCCATGCTGTCCGCGACCAGGGTCCGACGGTAGTTCAGGTGCGAGCGGCGCCGACTGAGGGTGTATCCAAGATCGAGCAGTCTGAGGTCGTCGTGCGCACCCACGTGATCGGCCAGCTGACGGGCCGTGGCCACGAGGGCTTCCTCTGTGCGCGCCGATATCGGTAGGACAACAAGCGGCGGCTGGTCTCTATTGCTCGAGAGGTCGACGTCCAGCGGGCCAGGGGGTTCCGCGAGCACTACGTGGGCGTTGGTGCCGCCGAAGCCGAACGAGTTGACCCCTGCCACGCGTCGCTTGCCGGCGGGAAACGGGCGACCGGTTCGTGGAATGTCGATTCTCAAGTCGCCCAGCGGAATCTGGTCGCTGGGATTGTCGAGATGCAAGTTCGCCGGGATGAAGCCGTGCTTGAGCACCAACGCTGCTTTGATCAGGCCGGCTACGCCTGCGCCGGCTTCGAGGTGCCCGATGTTGGTTTTCACCGACCCGATCAACAGCGGACTCGTCGCCGGGCGTTCTGCGGTGAGCGCGTTCGCGAGAGCCCGGACCTCTATCGGGTCGCCCACCGGAGTGCCGGTCCCGTGTGCCTCCACGTAGCCAACGTCGTTGGGGTCAAGGCCGGCTCGTCGGACGGCTGTCGTGATAGCGGCTTCCTGGGCCTGCGCGCTCGGAACGGTGATGCCATCGGTGTGGCCGTCCTGGGACACCGCTGTGCCCAGGATCTGCGCGTATATTTCGTCACCGTCGCGGAGTGCCTGGTCCAGGGGCTTGATGACGACGACAGCACCACCCTCGCCCCGGGCGTACCCGTCGGCGGACTGATCGAAGGCCTTGCACCGTCCGTCCGGCGCGAGGAACCCGCTCTTCGATTCCGCGATCGCGGTGCTGGGTCCGATCATGATGTTGACGCCGCCGGCGAGCGCCAGATCGCATTCACCGTTCCAGATACTCAGCGCCGCAAGGTGTACCGCGACGAGCGAGCTCGAACACGCGGTGTCGATGGTCATACTGGGCCCGCGGAAGTCGAAGGCGAACGAGATCCGGTTCGCCAGCATCGTCATCATCATCCCGGTGGCGGAATGAGTCTTGAAGAGGTAGCGGCTGGTGCGACCCTTGTTCTGAAGAAGCTGATAGTCGAGGGTGAACCCGCCGATGAATACGCCGACATCAGTGCCGGCCAGACTCTCTGCGGATATTCCGCCGTCTTCCAGTGCCTCCCAGGTTGTCCGCAACAAGAGGCGCTGCTGAGGGTCGACCAGGTTCGCTTCTCGAGGCGAGATGCCGAAAAATTGAGCGTCGAATTGATCGATCTCGCTGAGGAACCCGCCGCGGCGGGTGACCATCTTGCCGACCTTTTTCGGGTTCGGATCATGGTATCTGTCGGCATTCCAGCGTGTTTCGGGGACTTCGC
>CBAAAS010000167.1:0-6478 GCA_964658855.1 uncultured Mycobacterium sp. | reverse complement strand
CGCCGCCACCACCGCGCTTGGTCTGCTCCTGGGCCATGCTGCCTCCTGCGTCATCATCGGCCGTGAGACACGTCCGTCTATTTCCCCACACTACCGGTGAATGGCGGCAATGCCCTGGCTTAAACCGTATGTCCGGCTGCTCAGGTGGTCAGTTGCTCTACCAGCTCAACCGCGCTGTTCACCGAGTCCAGCAGCGCTCCGACGTGCGCCTTGCTGCCTCGCAGCGGCTCCAGCGTCGGGATGCGGACTAGGGAATCACCACCCAGATCGAAAATCACCGAGTCCCAACTCGCCGCGGCGATGTCGGCGCCGAAACGGCGCAGGCACTCTCCGCGGAAGTACGCGCGGGTGTCGGTCGGCGGGTTGTCGATGGCATCGATCACCTGCTGCTCCGTGACCAGCCGCTTCATCGAGCCGCGGGCCACCAACCGGTTGTACAACCCCTTGTCCAGCCGAACATCGGAGTACTGGAGATCGACCAGGTGCAGCCGTGGTGCCGACCAGGCCAGGTTCTCCCGCTGCCGGAAACCTTCCAGCAGGCGCAGTTTGGCGGGCCAGTCCAGCAAATCGGCGCACTCCATCGGATCGCGCTCCAGCAGGTCGAGCACATGAGCCCAGGTCTCCACGACCTTCGACGCGCTCGGATCGGGGTCGCGACTGTCGACCAGCTTTGCCACCCGGTCCAGGTAAATCCGTTGCAGCGCAAGGGCAGTCAATTCACGACCGTCGACCAGCGCAACGGTGGCGCGCAGCGACGGGTCGCGGCTGACCGCGTGCACGGCGTGCACCGGCCGGGCCAGCGCCAGATCGCTGAGATCGATGCCGTGCGCCGGGCCGTCCTCGATCAGGTCGAGGGCCAGCGCTGTGGTGCCCAGCTTGAGATAGGTCGACGTCTCGGAGAGGTTGGCGTCGCCGATGATCACGTGTAACCGCCGGTAGCGGTCGGCGTCGGCGTGAGGCTCGTCGCGGGTGTTGATGATGCCGCGCTTCAGCGTGGTCTCCAGCCCCACCTCGACCTCGATGTAATCCGAGCGCTGCGAGAGCTGGAAGCCGGGCTCGTCGCCGGACGGCCCGATCCCGACTCGGCCGGAGCCGGTGAAGACCTGGCGGGACACCAAGAACGGGGTCAGCCCGGCGATCACGGCGGAGAACGGAGTTTGGCGGCTCATCAGGTAGTTCTCGTGCGACCCGTACGACGCACCCTTACCGTCGACGTTGTTCTTGTAGAGCTGCAGCTTGGCGGCGCCGGGAACGCTCGCGACATGGCGGGCCGCGGCCTCCATCACCCGCTCGCCGGCCTTGTCCCAGATCACCGCGTCCAACGGGTCGGTGCACTCTGGCGCGGCGTACTCCGGGTGGGCGTGGTCGACATAGAGCCGCGCACCATTGGTCAGGATCATGTTGGCGGCACCGACCTCGTCGGCGTCGACCACCGGCGGCGGCCCGGCCGAGCGGCTGAGGTCGAAACCGCGGGCATCCCGCAGCGGCGATTCCACCTCGTAATCCCAGCGGGTTCGCTTGGCGCGCTGGATCCCTGCGGCGGCGGCATAGGCCAGCACCGCTTGCGTCGAAGTCAGGATCGGGTTTGCGGTCGGGTCCGATGGCGACGAAATGCCGTATTCGACCTCCGTGCCGATGATCCGTTGCATCCCGCAAGCCTAGGCGTGCTCCGGGTGCCGTTCGTTCGCTACCCAAGGCGAGGTCCCCCCACACCCGGAGACTGGCCGACGCCTCCTCGTTTACTCATCGCGCCGCGCTGCCGCGTGGGTTATCGTCGGCCCGTCGGCGCGGCGTGGAGGACGAATTGATCAAGCCTGTGCGATCTGGACCGGAACCGGTTCCCACGCGCAGTCACGACATTTCTCCTGCTGTGGAACGGCGATGGTTGTCGCTGCTGCTGATCGAAGACGACCGTGCTGATGCGGTGCTGGTGGAAGAACTGATCGCCGACTCAGCCTCTGATATTCGGGTGGTGTGGGCGCCATCGATGGCGCGCGCCGAGGAATTCCTTGCAGAGCAACGCCCGGATTGTGTGCTCCTGGACCTGCATCTGCCCGACGCCATCGAATTCGATGCGATCAGCCGCATCGCCGAGTGGGACGGCACCCTGCCTGTTGTCGTGCTGACGGGATTGAACGACGAAGCATTCGGGGTGTCAGCGGTCGCCAGTGGGGCGCAGGACTACTTGATCAAAGGGCGCGTCGAACCCGACATGCTGCGGCGGAGCCTGCTGTACGCGATCGAACGCAAGCGTGCCGAACTGATTGCGGTGGACCTACGCGCGAGTGATCTGCGCGCCCAGGAGAACGCGCGGCTGGAACGTGGTCTGCTGCCCTCCCCGCTGCTGCTCGACGGCTGTGAACTCGACGTGGTGACGCGATACCGGCCCAGTCGCGCGAGAGCGCTGCTGGGCGGAGATTTTTACGACGTCGTGCAGATGCCGGACCGGACCGTGCACATCGTCATCGGTGATGTCGCCGGGCATGGGCCCGATGAGGCGGCGCTTGGGGTGGCCTTGCGGATCGCGTGGCGCACGTTGACGCTGGGTGGCGTTCACGGGGAAGCCGCGATGCGGCAACTGGAGCGACTGCTGCACGCTGAAGGCGGCGGCCACGGAATATTCGCGACGATGCTGAGCCTGGCGGTCGCTCCCGACAGTCGGCAGGTTACCTCGGTCCGGGCCGGCCACCCCGGGATGCTGATGCAAGGCCCTGACACCGTGGACTGGGTGGAGACACCTGGCGGCCCCGCGCTGGGATTCGGCGGCGAAAGCTGGCCGCAGTACGCGACGGAACTCCCTGAGAACGGTGGCTTGGTGTTGTTGACCGACGGTTTGTTCGAGGGGCATTCGGGCCTCGGGCCGGAACGTCTCGGCGAGGACGGTCTGCTCGAACTGGCCCGACCGCTGGCACCTCTGCCCGGCGCGGCGTTTGTCGACGCGCTGATCGACGAAGTAGAAGCTCGGGCCCATTCTCACGGCGGCTTCAGCGACGACGTGGCAGTGGTGCGGGTAGAGCGCAGCGCCAGATGAAGGTCAGATCCAGCGGGCAGCCGAGTACTCCTGCGGACGGCCCGCCGTTTGGATCTCGGTTGACGGTGGCGGGGTGGCAGACCTTGGTGTTGTCAGTCATTGGAGTGACGGCGCTGGCCGGTGCGGCAACCGGTGCGGTCCTGCTGCGCCGCACCGATGCGGTGACTCGCCAGTTGACTGATGAGATTCTGCCGGCGCGGGTGTCGGCCTATCGATTGCAGGGCGCGCTGACTGACCAGGAGACTTCCCTGCGCGGCTACGTGATTTCCGCTGACCGGCAGTTCCTCGCGCCCTACATAGACGGGCAACGCGCAGAACAGCAGGCGGCGGCGGACATCGCCGCCCGACTCGTTGACCGCCCCGATTTACTCGCCGACTTGACCGCGCTCGGCCGCGCAGGAGTGGCGTGGCGTGACTCTGATGCGCAGCCGCTGATCGACAGCGTGGCACCAGGTGCACCCATCGTGGTGAGTATCGGGACCGCCGACCGCGGGAAGGCAGATTTCGACCGGATCCGGGCGCTGTGTGACACCCAGAATGCTCATCTGGCGGCGGCCCAGACCAAGGCGGTGGACGAGCTGAACGCGATGCGCAGCTGGCGTGACCGGCTGCTGTTCGCGATAGCGGCAATGTTTGTGGCCGGGGCGTTCCTGCTGGCGTTGTTGATGCGCCGCACGGTGACCCGGCCCCTGCAGGCGTTGGCGGCGTCGTGTCGGCGAATTGCGGGGGGCAATTTCGCCGACAGCATCGCCGTGCACGGACCCAAAGACATCGGCGCGATCGCCGAAGACGTGGACAACATGCGGCAGCGCATCGTCGCTGAACTCGACATCTCCGTCTCCGACCGGGCTCGTCTGGAGATGCAAACGGAGGAACTCGACACCCAGGCGGTCGAGCTACGGCGGTCCAACGCCGAGCTCGAGCAGTTCGCCTATGTGGCGTCCCACGATCTTCAAGAACCGTTGCGCAAAGTTGCCTCGTTTTGCCAACTACTCGAGAAACGTTACGGTGACGAGCTCGATGAGCGCGGTATCGAATACATCGGATTCGCCGTCGATGGCGCCAAACGCATGCAAGTGCTGATCAATGATCTGCTTACCTTCTCCCGAGTCGGTCGTGTCACGGCCGCCCACGAGATCGTCGACCTCGACACGACAGTCGACGCCGCACTCGGCAATTTGGTCGTGGCGATGGAGGAGTCCGGGGCACAGCTGGTCCGGGGAGGCGACCCGCTTCCGCACGTCCTCGGTGACGCGACCCTCTTCACGATGTTGTGGCAGAACCTGATTGGGAACGCCGTCAAGTTCCGGCGCGAGGATCATGTGCCTCAGATCGAAATCAACTGCGAACGCGGCGACGGTGATCATGAGGGCGACTGGGTCTTCAGCGTGACGGACAACGGCATCGGCATTGCACCCGAGTTCGTCGACAAGGTATTTGTCATCTTCCAGCGACTGCATGGCCGAGACGCGTACACCGGAACGGGCATCGGGCTGGCCGTGTGCAAGAAAATCGTTGAGCTGCACGGCGGTACGATCGGTGTCGACGCCACCACCAGCATCGGAACCCGACTCTGGTTCACTTTGCCGATGAGCGTCGCCAGCGATGCAAGGCCCGCCGACGCAGCCCAAGGAGCTCAGCGATGACATCGAAGGGCGGCCCGATCGACGTCCTGCTGATCGAGGACGACCCCGGCGACATTCTCATCACCCGGGAAGCGTTCGAGCACCACAAGATTCACAACACGTTGCATGTGGCCCGCGACGGACAAGAAGGCCTCGACTATCTCTACCAACGCGGTGCACATGAGGGCGCGCAACGGCCGGATCTGATCCTGATGGACTTGAATCTGCCGAAGTACGACGGCCGCCAACTGCTCGAACAGATCAAATCCGATCCGGACTTGTGTTACATCCCGCTCGTTGTACTCACCACCTCGGCCGCCGAGGAAGACATTCTGCGCAGCTATCGACTGCACGCCAACGCTTACGTCACCAAACCCGTCGGCTTCGAAGAATTCATGAACGTCATACGCCAGATTGATGAGTTCTTCGTCCAAGTGGTGCGACTTCCGGGTCGTTAATCTTTCTGCTATTGGTTGACGCTGGTCACTGAAGTGATTACCTTCACTTGGTGCCTGCCTCTGCTGCGCCCGAGTCCACCAGAAACCTGTCCGGGAAGCGCTACGGCGAGGTCCTTCTGGTCACACCGGGCGAGGTGGGACCGCAGGCCGCGGTCTACAACACCTTCGGCCTCAACGACTGTCCCGCCGAATTGTGGTCGGCGCTCGACGCACAGGCCATCGCGACCGAAAACGGTGCTGCCACAGCGTTACTCGATGGTCCTCGGTACTGGCTGATGAATGAGATCGAGAAGCCGACCCAGGGTCCGCGGATCGTCAAGAACTTCGGCGGGATCGACATGGTCCTGGAATCCCAGACCCTGCTGTCAGCGATGAACCCGGCTCCCTACACCGCGAACCAGGTCCACCGGCACAGCGTCTCGACCTTCAACGCCGGCGAAGAGGTCTACGAACTGCAAGATCCCGCGCTGCGGCGCTGGCTGATGCAGACCTGGAGCCAGATCGTCGATCCCACACTGTCGCGATCCGATCTGCCCGGACTAGGCGAACGGCTCGACCTGCCGCAGGGATGGACCTACCAAAGCCGAACGCTGACCGCCCCGTTGAGCATCGACACGACGACGCACACCGCTCAGATACTTAGGGACGACCTGACCAACAGCTATTCGCTATTAGCCGGCTGACCGTCGCTAGAGGTACTGGCCGAGGTTGGACTCGGTGTCGATCGCCCGTGAGGCACTCGAACTCTTGCCGGTGACCAGCGTCCGGATGTAGACGATCCGCTCGCCCTTCTTGCCCGAAATCCGCGCCCAGTCATCGGGGTTGGTGGTGTTGGGCAGGTCCTCGTTCTCGGCGAACTCGTCGACAATCGAGTCGAGCAGGTGCTGGATCCGCAGACCTGACTGGCCGCTTTCCAGCACCGACTTGATGGCGTTCTTCTTCGCCCGGTCGACGACGTTCTGAATCATCGCGCCGGAGTTGAAGTCCTTGAAGTACATGACCTCTTTGTCGCCGTTGGCGTAGGTGACTTCCAGGAATCGGTTGTCGTCGATCTCGGCATACATCCGGTCGACGACCTTCTCGATCATCGCCTTGATGCACGCTCCGCGGTCGCCACCGAATTCGGTGAGGTCGTCGGCGTGCACCGGCAGCGTCTCGACGAGGTACTTCGAGAAGATGTCCTGTGCCGATTCGGCGTCTGGTCGCTCGATCTTGATCTTCACGTCGAGGCGGCCGGGCCGAAGGATCGCGGGGTCGATCATGTCCTCACGGTTGGAGGCGCCGATCACGATGACGTTCTCCAGGCCCTCGACACCGTCGATCTCGCTGAGCAACTGCGGAACGACCGTGGTCTCCACGTCCGA
>CBAAAS010000166.1:0-6492 GCA_964658855.1 uncultured Mycobacterium sp. | reverse complement strand
CCAGCAGCGGACGGAGAGCCGATGGCCAGACGGTTCCCGCGGCTGTCCCCCACGCGACGGCACCCCAGAGAAACGCTCGCTGTGGAGCGGCTGCGTCCCGGTGGTGTGTCTGCTGGCCGGGCTGATGATCGGCGCGACGCACGGGGTGTCCCGCGGCACGGAGATCCGGCGCAGCGACGCACCCCGACTCGTCGACCTTGTGCGCAGCGAACAGTCCGCGGTCGACCGGATGAACGGCGAGCGCGACCGGCTGGCCGACACCCTCGACTCCACCCACGGTCGGTCCGCCGACGCGGCGCTGGCGGCGATGTTGCGACGATCGGCGGAGCTGGCCGGTGAAGCTGGGCTGGACCCCGTGCACGGACCGGGTCTGACCGTCACGCTCAACGACGCACAGCGCGACGCCAACGGCCGCTTCCCCCGCGACGCCTCCCCCGATGACCTGGTGGTGCACCAGCAGGACATCCAGGCCGTCCTCAACGCATTGTGGAGCGCCGGCGTGGAGGCCATCCAGATGCAGGATCAGCGGATCATCGGCACGTCGGTGGCGCGCTGCGTCGGCAACACGTTGCTGCTCAACGGCCGAACCTATAGCCCGCCGTACACGATCACCGCGATCGGCGACGCTACGGCCATGCAGTCCGCCCTGGCCGGGGCTCCGCTGGTGATCCTCTACAAGCAGTACGTCGTGCGCTTCGGTCTCGGCTATGCCGAACACGCCGTCGGCGACGCCCATGTGGTGGGCCACAGCGAGCCGCTGCGAATGCGCTACGCGCAGGCCGCCGGCCCGGTCAGTTACTGAGCTCAGCCGCGTTCAGGGGACCGGCTCAGTCCGACGGCCCGGCTCGCCCCCTAGCCGCTGCGCGGCTGGAGGTACCCCCACCTCATCGCGCTACGCGCTCTGCATCGTCGCAGCGCTAACCTGACACGATGCAGATCTTGGTCGTCGACAACTACGACAGCTTCGTCTTCAACCTGGTGCAATACCTCGGCCAGTTGGGTGTCGAGGCGACCGTGTGGCGCAACGACGACCCGCGGCTGTCGGATCCCGCAGCTACCGCTGCCGAGGTGGACGGGATCCTGCTGAGCCCCGGGCCGGGAACCCCGGAGCGCGCGGGCGCATCGATTGATCTGGTGCGGGCCTGCGCCGCGACGCGCACCCCGCTGCTGGGTGTCTGCCTCGGCCACCAGGCCATCGGCGTGGCGTTCGGCGCCACGGTCGACCGGGCCCCCGAACTCCTGCACGGTAAGACAAGCAGCGTGTATCACACGAATAGCGGTGTGCTGCAAGGTCTTCCGGACCCGTTTACCGCGACCCGATATCACTCGCTGACGATCATGCCCGAGACGTTGCCCGCCGAGTTGGAGGTGACCGCCCGCACCGAAAGCGGCGTGATCATGGGCGTGCGGCACGCGGAGCTACCGATCCACGGCGTCCAGTTCCACCCGGAGTCGATCCTCACCGAGGGCGGCCACCGGATGCTGGCCAACTGGCTGGTCGACTGCGGACAGGTCCGCGACGACGGGCTGGTGCGCAAGTTGGAAAGCGAGCTGGTGGACAGCCTGGCCAGCGTCCGCCACTACGAGTCGGCTATTGACCGAACTTCAGCGTGATGCTGCCGTCCCGGTTGGCGCCCTGACCCGCACTCGGGCTCTGGAACACCACTCGGTTCTTCTGCGAGCCGCCCGCGTCGACGTCGGCGCCCTTCACCAGGATCCCGGTCCAGCCAAGCGCGCGTAGTTGCGGCTCGGCCTCGGTCCACACCAGGCCCGACAGGTCCGGCATGACGAACTGGTTGCCCTTGGAAACCTGCAGCTCGACGATCGTGTCGACCGGAACGTCGGCTCCCGCAGGCGGATTGGTGCCGATCACGTCACCGGCCGGCCGCGGACTGTCAACGGGCGCCTGGCTGAACTTGCTGAAGCCGTAGACCGTGAGGTTCTTCTGCGCCGAGTCGGCGTTCTGGCCGGCGACGTCGGGAACCTGCTTGCTCGACGGGCCGGACCCGACGATCACCGAGATCTCGTTGGTGACCGCCGACGTCTGATTGGCCGGCGGGTTGGTGCCGACCACTTTGTCTTTGGTCTCCGGCGTCGATGGCGAATTGACCTGCTTGAAGCGGTTGAATCCGGCGGCCTTGAGTTTCTTGATCGCCGCCGAATAGCTCAACGAGGAGACGTCGGGCACCTCGCGCTGCTCGGGGCCGGTGGACACGTTGACCGTGATCAGCTCGCCCGCACCGACTTTGGTGTCAGCGGCCGGGTCGGTGCCGATCACGTGATCCGGCGGAACCGTCGAATCGGGCTTCTGCTGGGTGCGGGTTTTGAAGCCGTGGTTCTGCAGCGCGGCGATCGCATCGGCGGATGCCTGGTTGCGGACGTCGGGGACCTGCACGTTGCGCATGCCGCCGCCGAGGGTGTTGATCAGCACCGTGACGGCCACGGTCAGCACGGCCAGCACCGCGACGGCGATCACCCAGCGGCTCACCGAGCCGGGATTGCGCGGGCGGGTGAAGTCGAGTTGCTGACGCGGCAGCGGAGTGGTCTGTGATCCCGTCGAATCCGACGAATGCGGGGCGGTCATCAGCGACGAACGCTCGGCCTCGGTGAAGACCTTGGGCGCCTCCGGCGGCTCCCCGTTGTGTACCCGCACCAGGTCGGTGCGCATATCGGCAGCGGTCTGGTAGCGGTTCTCCGGGTTCTTCGCCAGCGCCTTGAGCACGACGGCGTCGAGGTCGGCGGAGATGCCTTCGTAGCGGCGCGACGGCGGAACCGGGTCTTCGCGGACATGCTGGTAGGCCACCGCGACCGGCGAATCACCGACGAAAGGCGGTTCGCCAGTGAGCATTTCGTAAAGCACACAGCCCAGCGAGTAGACGTCGGAGCGGGCGTCGACGCTTTCGCCGCGAGCCTGCTCGGGCGAAAGATATTGCGCGGTCCCGATCACCGCGGCGGTCTGCGTGACGCTGTTACCGCTGTCGGACAGCGCCCGCGCGATACCGAAGTCCATCACCTTGACCGCGTTGGTGCTGCTGATCATGATGTTGGCCGGCTTGACGTCACGGTGGATGATGCCGTGCTGGTGCGAGAAGTTCAGCGCCTGGCAGGCGTCGGCGATCACCTCGATGGCCCGGGTCGGCGTCATCGGTCCGTCGGTGTGGACGATGTCGCGCAGGGTCACACCGTTGACGTACTCCATCACGATGTACGGCAGCGGGCCGCCGGCCATCTCGGCCTCGCCGGTGTCGTACACCGCGACGATCGCCGGATGGTTGAGCGCGGCGGCGTTCTGCGCCTCTCGGCGGAAACGCAGGTAGAAGCTGGGGTCACGGGCCAGATCGGCACGCAGCACCTTGACCGCGACGTCTCGGTGTAGCCGGACATCCCGAGCCAGGTGGACCTCGGACATGCCACCGAAGCCGAGGATCTCACCAAGTTCGTAGCGGTCGGACAGGTGCTGCGGGGTTGTCATCGCGGTTTCTCGTATTGGGGCGCCATCGCGCAAGAGAAGGTCAGCGCGGACGCCCGCCTGGGGGTGGGCAGGATGCATTGCCCTCCAGGATTACCCGCGGCCCCCCGGTACGTCCAATTAGTTGGATGCGCCGGAGCTGATTCGGACTTGCTGGGTGGTGCTCCGGTGTCGGTCACAGTGGGTGCGGAAGGTTGCTGCTGCGAATTGTTGCCGTGCGAGTTCATCACGATGAGAATCGCGATGATGATCGCCAGCGCGCCGAGTACGCCGGCGGCCCACAGCAGCGCCCGCTGACCGGACGAGAAGGTGCGCCGCGGCGGCGGGGTGCGGTGACCGCCGGTTGTCGGCCGTGCGCGACGGACGGCGGGCGCTCGGGTGGTGGCCGCGGCGGCCGCCCGGGTCTGCGACCCCGACGGGATGGCGGCCGGGGTGGCGCGGACCCCTCCGGCGGCCTGGTTGGGCCGCGGCGGACGGCGGCCGGCGCGAACGGCGGCGACCGCGTCGGCGAACGGTCCCCCGCTGCGGTAGCGCATGCCCGGGTTCTTGACCAGGGTGAGCTCGATCAGCTCGCGCACATTGGGCGGCAGGTCGGACGGCAGCGGCGGCGGAGCCTCTTTGATGTGCTTCATCGCCACAGTCAGCGCGCCCTCGCCGGTGAACGGTCGCTTGCCCGAAACCGCTTCGTAGCCAACAACTCCCAGCGCATAGACATCGCTCGACGGGGTCGCGTCGTGGCCCAGCGCCTGCTCGGGGGCAATGTACTGGGCGGTGCCCATCACCATGCCGGTCTGCGTCACCGGCGCGGCGTCGACGGCCTTGGCGATACCGAAGTCGGTGATCTTCACCTGACCGGTCGGAGTGATCAGGATGTTTCCCGGCTTCACGTCGCGGTGCACCAAACCGGCGGCATGCGCGACCTGCAGTGCCCGGCCGGTCTGCTCGAGCAGGTCCAGCGTGTGTCGCAGCGACAGCCGGCCGGTTCGCTTGAGCACCGAGTTCAGCGGCTCACCGTTGACCAGCTCCATCACCAGATAGGCGGTGCGGCCCTCGCCGTCCATCTGCGTCTCGCCGTAGTCGTGCACGCTGGCGATGCCGGGGTGGTTGAGCATTGCGGTGGTGCGCGCCTCGACCCGGAATCGCTCGATGAACTCCGAGTCCTCGGAGAATTCCGCCTTGAGCACCTTGACCGCGACCCGTCGGCCCAGCCGACTGTCGACGGCCTCCCACACCTGCCCCATGCCGCCGGTGGCAATCAGTCGCTGCAGGCGGTAGCGGCCAGACAGCGTCACACCTACTCGCGGGCTCATGGTCCTCCCTGCAGCGCGGCCTCGATAACGGCGCGCCCGATCGGTGCGGCAAGCGCGCCTCCGGTTGCCGATGGACTGCCGCCGTCTGCCGTTCCCTCTACGAGCACCGCCACGGCGACCTTAGGAGCCTTCGCGGGCGCAAACGCGATGTACCACGCGTGCGGCGGCGTATGGCGCGGGTCGGGGCCGTGCTCGGCCGTACCAGTTTTGGATGCGATCTGCACGCCGGGGATCGCCCCTTTCTGCTGTGTCACATTCTCGGCGCCGACCATCAACTCAGTCAGTTTAGCCGCGACCTGCGGGGACACCGCACGGCGCTGTTGGTGCGGTGCGGTCGTGCTGATGTTGGCCAGGTCGGGTCCCTGCAGGCCGTCGACCAGGTAGGGCTGCATGCTGACGCCGGCATTGGCGATGGTAGCCGCAACGACCGCATTCTCCAGGGGCGTCAGCGCGACATCTTTCTGACCGATGCTCGACATGCCCAGCGCCGCCGCGTCCGGTATCGGGCCGATGGTGGACTCGGCGACCTGCAGCGGCGTCGGGTCAGGCACGGCGTCCAGACCGAACGACTGGGCCATGCCGCGCAGTGCGTCGGTTCCGGTCAGCAGGCCCAGCTGGACGAACGCGGTGTTGCACGACCGGGCGAATGCCTCACGCAGCGTGACGGTTTCGGCGTTGATGCACGGCGTCCCGCCGTAGTTCTCCAGGGTGGCGGTGCTGTCCGGCAGCGGAATCGACGCCGCCGCGGTGAGCTCGTCATCCTCGGTCATGCCGTTCTGCAGCGCGGCCGCGGTGGTGATCACCTTGAACGTCGAGCCCGGCGGATAGGTCTGCGAGATCGCGCGATTGATCAACGGCGAGTGCGGGTCGTCGCGAAGTTGCTGCCACGTCTTGGCCTGCTGCTCCGGGTCGTGCGAAGCGAGCAGGTTGGCGTCGAACGACGGCGAGGACACCATCGCCAGGATCTTCCCGGTCGACGGCTCCAGCGCCACGACCGCGCCACGGCACGGCCCGTTGCAGCCCTGCTGCATCGCGTCCCAGCCGGCTTGCTGAATGCGTGGGCTGATGGTGGTGTCCACGGTGCCGCCGCGCGGATCGCGGCCGGTGAAGAAGTCGGCCAACCGGCGCCCGAACAACCGCTGGTCCGACCCGTTGAGCAACGGGTCTTCGGCCCGCTCCAGACCTGAGCTGGAGTAGCGCAATGAGTAGAAGCCGGTCACCGGCGCGTACACCGCGGCGTTGGGATACACCCGTAGGAAACGGAATCGGCTGTCGGTGGCCACCGAATACGCGAGCAGCTGGCCGCCGGCGGTGATCTGACCCCGCTGCCGGGAGTACTCGTCGAACAGCACGCGCTGGTTGCGCGGGTCCGACCGCAGCCCGTCGGCGGTGAACACCTGGGTGAGGGTGGCGTTGAACAGCAACAGCACGATCAGCGCCATCACGGTCACCGAGATGCGGCGTAGGGAGGTGTTCATACCCGCTCGATCACCTCGGTGTTGGCGCCGGCGATCGGCGACGTATTACGCGCTGTCGAGCGGAACGGACGGCGGGCGGCATGCGAGATGCGCACCAGAATCGCCAGCAACACATAGTTGGCCAGCAGCGACGAGCCGCCGTAGGACATCCACGGGGTGGTCAGCCCGGTCAGCGGAATGAGGTTGGTGACGCCGCCGACGACGATGAACAGCTGGATCGCCAGCGTGGAGGCCA
>CBAAAS010000165.1:0-6506 GCA_964658855.1 uncultured Mycobacterium sp. | reverse complement strand
AGCAGCTCACTCGTAATGAGCAGGTCAGGAGTTCGATTCTCCTAGGTGGCTCCACTTCTCCGGCTCTTCAACGGCGCGAGCGTGCGTGTCTGTACGCCGACACGCCGAGATAGCAGTCATTCTGCGCACGCTCGCGGATCTACCGCGGCAGCACATAGCCCACCGGTCCGGCCGCGATACATACGCTCAGTGCGGCGGTGTTGGCCCGCACCCGAATGGCGTTGCCCGCGCCGGGCAGTCGCACGAACACCCGGTTCAGCCCGGGGTGTACCGGAACCCGGGTGTTGGTCCCATCGGACAGCGCCAGCGTCATCGAACCGTCGCTGTTGGCCAGATAGTTGACCTCGGCGGCCCAGTCCGTCGGCAGCAGGGGGCCATCGAGGCCGATCTCGATCGGGTGGTCGGGTTGCACCAGATAGCCGCATCGCGGAACCGGGCCGGGCGTCATTGCGCGTACCCAGGTCACCTGCGCGTCGACCAACCGGCCCTGGGTATTCAGCATTCTCAATTGTGTTGTCGTCGAGCCGAATTCGGGTCGGTCGCGGACGAGTGCGAATAGGTGGCTGGCGAGATTCTCCGGATAGGCCACCCGCCCGAGCACCAGCGGATCGACCTCCTGGTCGATTAGTGGCGCGCTCGATGTCGCGTGCGCCGTCGCCAGATCCCGCTGGGCATTCTGCAGGTAAGGCTCAGCGGGATTGTCTCGCCACGACGTCAGGAAGGTCGCCGTCGAGTAGCAACTGCTCGACACGAACGCCGCCGCCACGGCGGTCGTGACTGCCGTCCGCGGCACGGAGACGTCCAGTAGGCGTGACGAGGGGCGGTTGGGCGCGCAGCAGGCCACTGCGGCCAGCAAGGCCAGCACCACCACGAGATCGGATAAATAGCGCAAGGTTTGGGCCAACTCCAGCGCGGTGAAGCGCGACGAGCGCATCAGGTAGATCGGCACCTGGCACGCAACCACGTATGCGGCTGCGGTCAGCCACACCGGCACGATGCGCTGCTTGCGAAGCAGTGACAGCGCCAGCATCGCGGCCAGCGCCAGCCAGCCCAACGCCATGACCGACGTCGGCGGAGTCGCCCACGGCGAGGCCGGCGCCCATCTGCCCCATTGCCACGGTCCGCCGACCAGGCCTGGGACAACGCCGTGAGTGATGGAGCGGCGCAACAGATCCCATGTCATCGTCAGATCAGTGCTCCACCGGTGCTGGTTGACCACGGCCAGGTAGACGGCGATCCAGGCGGCGGTCAGAGCCAGCGACAGGGTCCACAATCGGATGCCGCCCCGCCACACCTTCGCCAGCGGCGCGCGATCGCCCTGCACGTGGCTCAGCAGCGCGGCGACCGCGAACGCGACAAACGGGATCACCGCGGCCTTCTCGAAAAACAGCAACCCGCCGAGATAGGTCAACACGCCGGTGAGCGCATACCGCTGATTGCCGGTGCGAACCAACAGGATCGCGTCGGCGCACACCCAGGCCAGTGCGGCCAGCATCGGCAGCGAGTTCAATGCCGCGGCCCACCAGGCAAACCCCGGCACACCCAGTGGGGTGAACAGCGCGAAGGTCAGCGGCACGAGCAGCACCGGGCGCCAGCCCAGGATCACGTGCAGCGCACGCAGCAGCGCCAGCGAGGCCAGTAGTTGCAGCACCACCAGGCTGATGGCCGGCCCGATCCAGTTCAGCGGCGCCACCCGGGTGATGGCCCCGGCGACGAGGAACGCGGCCGGCATGACGTGGCCGTCGTGGTCGTCGAACAGAAATGACGGCGACAGCAGGCCGTGCGTGCCGGCCCGGCTGATCAGAATGAAGTCGTCCCAGTAGAAGTAGCCGCGGAACGCCAGCAACCCGCGGACCACCAGCGCGATGGCGATGAGCAGCGCGGCGGCCAGCGCCACCTTCGGTAGCCGGCGGGCCCGTCGGTATGGTGAGCCGGTGCGCGCACTGGTCACCGGGGCTGCCGGGTTCATCGGGTCGACGCTAGTCGACCGGTTGCTGAGCGACGGGCACACCGTCGTCGGCCTGGATAACTACGCATCCGGTCGGGCCACCAACCTCGAGCACTTGGCCGATACCGCCGGGTTCACCTTTGTCGAGGCTGACATCGTCACCGCCGATCTCCACGCGATCTTCGATGAGCATCGTCCGGAGGTGGTGTTCCACCTGGCCGCGCAGATCGACGTTCGGCACTCGGTCGCCGACCCGCAATTCGACGCGTCGGTCAACGTGATCGGGACCGTGCGGCTGGCCGACGCAGCGCGGCAGACCGGCGTGCGCAAGGTGGTGCACACGTCGTCCGGCGGGTCGATCTACGGGACGCCGCCGACTTACCCGACCAGCGAAGCCGTGCCAACCGACCCGGCATCGCCGTACGCCGCGGGCAAGGTGGCAGGTGAGATCTACCTCAACACGTTCCGGCATCTCTACGGCCTGGAGTGCTCGCACATCGCACCGGCCAATGTGTATGGGCCCCGGCAAGATCCACACGGCGAGGCCGGCGTGGTGGCGATCTTCGCTCAGGCCCTGTTATCCGACAAGCCCACCAAAGTGTTCGGCGACGGATCCAACACCCGCGATTACGTGTTCGTCGACGACGTGGTGGACGCGTTCGTCAAAGCCTCCGGCCCAGACGGCGGCGGGCAACGATTCAACGTCGGTACCGGAGTGGAAACCTCGGACCGTCAACTGCATTCGGCGGTCGCCGCTGCCGTCGGCGCTGCCGACGACCCGGAATTCCACCCGCCGCGCCTCGGTGACCTGAAGCGGTCCTGCCTCGACATCGGTTCAGCTGAAAAGGTTTTGGGTTGGGGCCCGCAGGTATCGCTCGACGACGGCGTGGCGCGGACGGTCGACTACTTCAGGCACACCGACGGCTAGCGCGCGTGTGCCGGGCAGTTAAAGCTGGCGATGCGCGTCAGATCAGCAGTGGGACGCTCGCGCGTGATCTCGACAAAAGCCGCAGCGAGGTCGGCAGTCATTCGCTCGGCGAGTCGATCGTCGTCACCTATTCGCTCGGCGAGTGCATGGGTAATCAGTCGCTTACGGGCAGTCGAAGCATGCTTTTCCGGGTCAGCGTTCGCTTGGACGATCTGAGCGACGATTGCCAGTCGGTCGACGGTTGTCACGCCGCATCCGTCGTTGACTGCAGCCAGGACTTCGATGGTGGCGGCAAGTAGTGCGTGCTCCGGATTCATGTCGGCGCCAATGTGGTCGAACGCCGCGGCAATGGCTTCCAAGACGTCATCGAGAACGGCCATGAGGACCGCGTCCTTGGTTTCGAAGTGGTGCACGAAACGATCGGGCGCAATGTTGGCGACAGCAGCGATCTGGTCGATGGTCGTCGCGTCGTACCCGAACACGGCACATAAATCCAGGGTGACGTCGATGAGCCGCTCGCGGGTGTGCTCTCGTCGTAGAAAGGGGCCGAAGTCCGGAATTGCCGAGCTCGACCACCAACCGGCAAACGGCACGGCTACAGGTTCACGATCGTGCGCGTCGAGTCGGTCATGGCCATTCCTAATCCGAACCCAGCAGATGTACTCGCGCGCGGCGATGGCCGTTAGTTTTTCGTAAAGATTTGCCGACGGTACGCCGGTGCCGGTGCGACGATCGAGGCCGAACGCGAACTGAATCAGCCGGAGCCAATCCCTTGTTCGGCGGCGCGTGCAGCGTCAGCATTCGGCGGTGACCGTTGACGATCAGAACTCCACCGCAAGCGCTGGACGACTAAGTCTCGACTGGTGGGCCACCATTGTCTCCGGCGTGGTGGTGTTGCTCGCCGTGGCCGGGCTTCTGCCCAGAATTCCCTGGTGACCGGAGTGAGTACCGTCGTCGCCGATCACGCCGAGCCTGCGGACGAGGTCAGCTTCACCAGCCGCAACATCCTGGCCTACGTGCCGGGGGTTGTGCTGCTGGTGGTGATCGGCCTGCTCGGCAAGTACGCCCAAGTGTGGTGGAATTCACTTGCCCATCAACAGCATTGGCGCGTGCCTGACATCGAGTACGTGTTGTGGGCGATCGTGATCGGCATGCTCGTCACCAACACCGTAGGCCTGCACCGGATTTTCCGCGCCGGAGTTCAAACCTACGAATTCTGGTTGAAGATCGGAATCGTCGCTCTCGGTGTACGTTTCGTACTCGGCGACGTCGTCAAGCTCGGCGGCATATCGCTGGTGCAGATCCTCGTCGACATGGTGCTGGCCGGGGCGATCATCCTTGCCGCGGCGCGCCTGTTCGGCCTGTCTGGCAAGCTCGGCTCGCTGCTGGCCATCGGTACTTCCATCTGCGGTGTGTCGGCGATCGTCGCATCCAAGGGAGCGATCAGGGCCCGCAATTCCGACGTCTGTTACGCGATTGCGGCAATTCTGGCGCTCGGCGCAGTCGCGTTGTTCACCTTGCCGCTGCTCGGACATGCGATCGGTTTGACCGACCACGAATTCGGTTTGTGGGCAGGCCTTTCCGTAGACAACACCGCCGAAACCACTGCGACGGGCTATCTGTATTCCGAGCAGGCCGGCAAGATCGCGGTGCTGGTGAAGTCGACCCGCAACGCGCTGATCGGTTTCGTGGTCCTGGGATTCGCGCTCTATTGGGCGTCACGGGGTGAGGCAGACGGCGTCGCGCCGGGTCTACGGGCACGCGCAGCGTTCGTCTGGGACAAGTTCCCCAAGTTCGTCCTCGGATTCCTTGCGGTGTCGGCGATCGCGACCGCGGGCTGGCTCAGCAAGGGGCAGACCACCAACGTCGCCAACGTGTCCCGGTGGGCGTTCCTGCTGACGTTCGCCGGTGTCGGTCTCAATACGAACATCCGCGAACTCACCCGCACCGGATGGCGGCCACTGGTGGTCGCGGTCATCGGATTGGTTGTGGTGGCCGCGGTTTCGCTGGGCTTGGTATTGGTCACTTCGCGCGGACTGCATTGGGGTATCGGGGCGGGCTGATCACTCCGGCGGCTGAGCGCGCTCGAGCGCGATGGCGCGGGCCAGTTGGGCGTAACGCAGTTCGAGGTCTTTGAAACGCAGGTAGGTGCTCAGCGTGCTGAAGCTGAACCCGACGATCAACGCGTACAGCATCAGGTCGGTGCCGCGCGCCACTCCGAGCCAATGCGCCACCACCGTGGTGTCGTTGGGCCGCAGCACCGCGTACACGCCGGCCAGTACGAACAACACAAAGCCGACCTTGATCCAGGCCTGCGATTGCGCGCTGCGCCGGGAGCGCAGCAGGTAGACCACCAGCGCGACGATCGAGGCAATCAGCAGACCTTGTATCCAGTTCACCGCGACATCCTTCCTCGCAGAAAACCGTCAACGATGATGTTGACCCCGTTGAGCAGCGGCTGCCCCTTGGCCGAAGAGTATTCGGTGTAGAGCACCTCGACGGGTTGTTCGGCCACCCGCCAACGGTTTTCATCGATCAGCATGATGAATTCGGTGGCGTGGCTCATTCCGTTCATGGTGATGTCGAGCCGATCGGCGACGGTCTTGTTGAACACCCGCAATCCGTTGTTGCTGTCGGTCAGGCCCAACCGGCGGCCACGCGGGCTCAGCCATGCGGCCGTCTGCAGCACAACACGTTTCAGCAGCGGTGGCCGGCTGACACCCGGGCCGAACCGGGTGCCGATGACGATGTCGGCGGCGTCGGAGGTCAACCGGTCGATCATCGCGAGAACATCGGTGACGCGGTGCTGACCGTCGGCGTCGAAGGTGGCGAAGACCTGTGCGCCGGGCCGGTTGCGGGCGTACTCGACGCCGGTCTGGATGGCGGCTCCCTGGCCGAGGTTCACCGGGTGCCGCACCAGATGCGCCCCGGCCCGCAAGGCGATGTCGCCGGTGTCGTCGGCACTGCCGTCGTCCACACACACCACGTTCGGGAAAACCGACCGTAGCTCACTGATCACGTCGCCGATGACGCCCGCTTCGTTGAAGGCAGGCACCACGATCCAGACGTCACGCGTTTCACTGGGCATATCAAGCCCACAAGGTACACGCAGATCAGCGGCCCAGACGAGCAAGCGCGACCAGGTGGACGCCGATGCCGACCAGCGGGCCGCACAGCAGTGCGACCACGGTGCGGGTCTGCAGCGGCAGCGGCAACAACAGCAGCAGCGTCGCCGCGACCGTCGCGCACACCCAGCCCAGCGCGTAGGACCGGTGCAGCGCGGCCGCGACCGTCGCGGCGCCGGTGAGCGTCAGCATCGCGATTGTCACCGCCGCAGCGGTCAGCCACGCCAGCAGCGGACCCGCAGCGTGATAGTCCGCCCCGAAGCCGATCCGCAACAGCCACGGCCCGAGCAGGCCCGCGGCCAGCACCCCGACCACGCCGATCACGCCGACCAGGGCGGCGGGTGCCAGCAGCGCGCGAAGCCGGGCCGTTCGCTGGTCGACGAAGTGCGCGATCAGATTGCCCTGCATCGCGGTCAGCGGTACCAGCAGCGGGGCGCGGGTCAGTGTGACCGCCAGGATGACCACCCCGCCCTGGGCGCCGAGCTGGTCGGAAGTGACTTTCAGT
>CBAAAS010000164.1:0-6515 GCA_964658855.1 uncultured Mycobacterium sp. | reverse complement strand
CCCGCCGCCGGCCTATCCGGCGCCGCCCTACCCAGCACCGCCTGGTTGGCCGACGGCCGTAGACGCGTACGGCCGTCCCCTCTCGGACAAAAGCAAAGTCACCGCCGGGCTATTGGGCATTTTCTTCGGGTCCATCGGTCTGGGCCGGTTCTATCTCGGCTACACCGGAATGGGGGTGGCGCAGATCGCCGTGACCTGGTTGACCTGCGGCCTCGGCGGGCTCTGGCCGTTGATCGATGCCATCATCATTCTTAACGGCAAAGTGCCTGACGCGCAGGGCCGAATCTTGCGCGACTGAGAAGCGGCTATGACGACTCCAGGGCATTGACCACCACAATGGGCAGTCGTACCGATTCTGTACCGGGGCTGCCGAATCCGGCGTAGAACATTGTCACGCTGACAAACCAGCGCATCGACGAGTTGACGGCGCTCGCGGTGGGGGGTGCGTCCGCGGGCAGCTCAGTCTGGAACGGCAGTCGTACCGGTGTGCCTTCGTGGAGTGTCACGTGCTTTTCGAGCTGCAGGGTCCGCCCGTTGAGCACTTCGTCGAACCCCGGTGTGCGAGTGCGCGGATGGGAGTCTCGCTGCCACTGCCACTTCACCCGGACGTCGCCCGCGGGCAGATCCCGGCTCGGTGTGACGACGACCGTGCCCTCGATCATCTCGCCGGCCCGAAATACCCTCCGCGGCAACTCGATATCGAGCCGGCATGCGGTACTGCCGGTAACTTGTTCCAGCACCCCGATGTCGGCCGGGGCGTCTTGCACGCCGACGACGACGGTGAATTCGGCGGCTTCGTCGACATCGACCCCTCGACGCTGCACGACCAGACGGCACGACCAGCCGGCGATCTGCGATGACGACGGCGGCGCCCAGGATGGAATCCGGAATGTGGCCGATCCATCCGTGAATTCGGATGTGGGCGTGGGCAATTCGGCCGTGAGGATGGCTATCCATTCCTTGGTGTTGCGATCAGTGCCATAGGTGGTGCCGACATCTTCGGTCAACCACATCGCATTGGTCGCGGCGGTCGCCGCCGCATCGGCGTGCCCGGCCCACCGGTAGCGAAAGTAGTTGTGATAGCCCAGTTCTATGCGTGCCGACGTAATGTCGCGGATGGGTTTGGGCGTGTTCACCCGCACGTCGATCGACTGACGTGGTGAGACGACTGATGGCGATACGGTGACCTGCGCCCGGGCCGGGCGTAGAAGACGTCGCACTATTTCAGTTGGCTCGCGGCGTAGTCCTCGGGGCGGTTCTTCTTCATCCACGCGCGGACGGGCCAAAAGATCCCCCACATAATGGAATACGCCGTGTAGTAGAGCGCCGCCGAGACCAGGACTCCAAAGATCCAAGCCGGATAGACGATGATCAGGCAGAACTGCAGAAACTGTTTGATTACGACCGGGTAGCCATCGGCCTGGGACAAGACGAAGCGCAGGCTCATCGACCGCAGAAGCATCCGGCCCGGTGATGTCTCCGCTTCGGCCTCGGCTTGAGCCGCACTGACATCGCGGCCCCGCTCGGCGCGGGTCAGGCCGCGCTCCGGCGGCAGCGGTTCACTGGTGGTCATCGGCCAATCTCCTTTTACCCGGTGCTCTGAGAGCGCAGTCGTAAGCCGCGAGGCTAGCCAGGGCGAATTGGATCCTGATTGGAGCGGTGGGGACCCGGACTACCTTCTGGCGGCGGCGGCAACCGCGGCCCGGCGTGCCAGCTGTTCATCCCACACGTGTTCGCCGGTGGCATCGCCCACCGCCCGGGCGCGGGCAAGCAGTTGTTGTGCGTGATCGACGCGGCCGTGGTGATTTTCGATCTCGGCAAGCAACCCCAGGAAGAACGGCGTCATGACCACGCTGCCGTCGCGGGTGTAGTCGTCGAACGCCTCGAACGCGACGGCGGGATCGCCACCTGCCCCCGAAAGCGTCTGAGCCCAAACGCCGATCATCAGGGCGCATGCCCCCCATTGCGGAGAGCCGGCGGCGAGCATCTCCTGATACACGTCGTCGGCCGCGGCGACCGTGCCGTCGGTGACGCCCAGGATCGCGTCGATTTCCACCGTCACCAGCTTGGCGGCGAGGACGTCGAAGTGCGCCCGCCGGCTCTGCGCCAGTTCCAGTGCGATCAGGCGTTGCCGGTGGGCGCCGGCCCGGTCTCCGCGTAGCGCCCGGCCCAGCGCCAGCCAGCAGTACACCCGTGGGTGGAAGAACACCAGCGGGTCGGCGACGGTCTCGGGTGGGGGAAAGCGCGCCATCATGGCTCCGGCGGCTGCCTCCTGCGCGTCGAGCTCGCCGCGCAGCGTGTGCAGCATGACCGTGACGAAGTGACTCGATACGCCGATATCGGGGTCACCGGACGCGGCGTACTGTGCGGCCAGCCCGCTGGCCAGGGCCTGTGCTTCGTCGAGACGTCCGCGCACACAGAGCATGTAGCACTGCATCGCGACCGCGCCGTGGTAGTGCCGACCACTGGCGTGTTCACCGATCTCGAACGCACGTTGGACGGCAGTGGCGGCGGCCGGACTGTTCTGGCCGTCAAGGATTGCGTGCGCACCGGCCAGGTGCAGCCATAGCGTGGCCTGGCGTTGCAGCGGTTCGGGTTTGGGGGGGAGTCTGCGACATACCTGCAGCGCATGTTCGGCGAGGATGGCGATGTCGTCGTAAGCCGCACGGCTGAGTGCGCGCTGGATCGCGACCTCGTAAATCTCTAGAGCGGTCTCGGGATTGAGCTCGGACCCAGCCCGCCATGCATGGTCGGCGACGGAGATGACGTCCTCGTAGGCGGCAGTGGCGACACCCGCGGCGCTGTTGGCGGCGATCGAGGCATGTACCCCGGCCCGCTCGGCGCTGGGAATCTGTGCCAGAACGGCGTCGTGCAGCAAGCCATGGCCGAACCGGTAGCAGCCAGGGCGGTCGGCTACCTCGTCGAGCAGTCCGGTTTCGTAGGCGGGTCGCAGCCGGGCTCGGATGGTCGACACGGACAGGTCGACGACATCGGCCAGGTCGGCGATGTCGAACTCCGCGCCGATCACCGCGGCGGCGGCCAGAGCCCGCCGGCTGGGGCGATCGAGGCGGCTCAGCCGCTGGCCGACCATGCCGGCGAGGCCGGCAGACACGTCGTCGGTGTGACCGTCGGACGCTTCATGCAGTCGGTTGTGGGCAGCCAGGACGGAGACGAGCTCCCGGATGTACAAGGGGTTTCCACTGGTACGGTTCCAGACATACTGCGACACTTCGTCTTTGGCCGCAGTTCCGGCAAGCGCGTCGACGAGCGCGGCAGCCGCATCAGGTCCGATACCGTCGAGGTGGATCGACCGCGCGGCCTCGAGTCGAACCAGCCGCTCGAGGGTGGACCGGTTGACCGGTCGGCCGCTACCGAAGTAGGTCCAGTTTGCAATCACCTGGATCGGAACGCGGCCCAGGCGCGCGCTCAGGACGGACAACGCATTGCCGGACGGAGGATCGGCGAGGTGAAGATCGTCGAGAACCAGCAGCAGCGGGCGAATGGTGGACAGCTCGCACAAGGCGGCCACCACACCCTCGATGAGCGTGAAACCGGTCGCGGCCGCGCGAACACCCGAGTTCACGATGTCCTCATCCGCCCATTCCGGGACCAGCGCGTCGACCACACCCGGCGCGACGCGTCGCACCGCGTTCCGACCGGGCTCGCCGAGTTCGTCCCCGAGCCGGCGTAACAGCTGAATCCACGTCCACATCAGCGGCAGCCGGATGCCAGGCGGGTGAGAGGCCCACGCAACCGCCATCTCTGTTTGCCCGGCATGCACCGAAACAGCTTGTGCAAGAGCAGTTTTCCCGATCCCACTGTCGCCAGTCAGCAAAATCAGGCTGCCCGATCCCGCGCGGGCGCTGCTCAGTGCGGCGGTAATGGTGTCCAGTTCCGAGGCTCGCCCGACGAAGGGCATCCGTCCGTGCGGATCAGGTCCGGGGGAGACAGTCGGTGCAGCGGCCGGAGGCGTGAAATGCAGGTCCGGTGATTTGTCGCAGATCTTGCGGTAGAGGGTTTGCAGGCCGTCGCCGGGCGACGTGCCGAGTTCCTGATCCAGCGCCACCCGCGCGCGGTCGAAGGCGCGGACCGCGTCCGAGCTGCGGCCCGCTCGATACAGCCCGACCATCAAATGGCCCCACAGCCGTTCCTCGGTCGGGTCGGATGCGATGGCGGCTTCGATTTCGGGAACCAGGTCGCCACCGTCGCCGGACTGCAGGGCCGCATCAAACCGGGCTTCAATCGCTGTGTGGCGCAACGCGATATAACGCGTCGCGTCGGCGTGTGCGAAGTCCCGATGGGTGAACTCTCCGAAAGGGTCGCCCCGCCACAACGTCAGCGCTGTGCTGAGTTTGTCGAAGGCGTCTGCCGCTGCGCCGCGAACGAGTGCGGAGCGGCCATCTTTGACCAGTGCTTCGAACCGATGCAGATCGACAGAATCGTCGTCGAGCAGGGTGAGCTGATAGCCGTAAGCACGAGAGACCAGCCGCATTTTCGCCGGTGACGCGGTATCGCCCGACAGCGGCAGGACACGGCGCAGATTTGTCACGTAAGCCCGCAGCGACGCCAGGGCCTTGGGCGGGGGCTTGTCATCCCAGACAGCATCGATGAGCCGATCGACGCTGACGACCGTTCCATGATTGGCCAACAGCACGGCTAAGACGCAGCGCTGTTTGGGGCCGCCTAGAGGCGCTGCTGCCCCCCCGACGCGCGCCCCTACCGCGCCGGACAGCTGGTATTCGACCATGTCCCCAAACCACGAGCGAAGTAACTGACCGTTTCTAGCTGTGAAAACGATACATGGCCGAAGGTGGCACCGCGTGCCGGTTGAACCACGCCAGTGGTATTACCTGCGGAAAGGCTGTGAATAGCTGAAGCTGTCATCCATAATGAGGCCCTGATGAAGAGACGTGACCTGGGTCTGAGGTGTGGTTCGGTGGTTCTCATCGGCGCGGCGACTCTGCTGCTGACCGGTTGCGGCGCGACCGTCAAATCTGACGGCGCCGCGCGGTCGGTGTACGACGTGGTCTCCCGCCAAACTGGGTTCAAGCCGAATGATGTGCACTGCCCATCGGGTGTGAAAGCGACCGTCGGCGGCCAATTCGACTGCAGCTTCACCGGACCGGACGGGCCGTACGTCGCGCACATGCGCATCACCAAGGTCGACGGCGACAACGTCGAATTCGACGTCAAGACGTCGCCGCGCTCGCCGTAGCCGCTGGAGGGCACAGTGCACCACGCTTGGAACATCGTCGGAATCGTGGTGCTGCTGGTCCTCGGAATCGCCGCGGTCCAGGCTCTCATCTGGATACCGATCATCGTGCGGTGGCGGCGCAAGGCTCGCGCCGCGTCGGCCAAGCTTGCGGCGGCCATCGAGTCCGAGACCGCGGTCCGTTTACCGGAGAAGGGTGTCTACCGCGGAGCAACGGCCCCGGGCTATCCCGTCGTCAGCAACAACGGGACCGTCGCGCTCACGGAGCGGCGGCTGATCTTTGTCACGGTGACCGGCAAGCTCATCGAGATTCCGGTTGCCGACATCATCGGTGCGCGCGAGGCGAAGGTGTTCAAATCGTCTGTGCGCGGCGGCCGTTCGCACCTGATCGTGCAGTTACGGTCGGGCGAGGTCGCGTTCTACGTCCTGTCCAACGCCGATTGGATCACCGCCATCACGTCCCTGCGAAAGGGATGAGCGGCTAGAGCCGGGGAGCGACGGGCTCGGCCTCGAGTTCCTCGGGTTCGTCGGCGTGCACGCTTCGGCTGCCGATCAACAGGCCCAATAGGGCGCCAACCACGCACACCACGACAGTGACTTTGAAGATCTCGCCGTACATGCCGGCGAAGGCCTCGCGGTACAGGGTGGCTTGGTGCAGTACCCGTTCAGCGAGGCTGGCATCTCTCGGAAGCTGCGACGCCAACTTGGCGACGAGCTGCGGCAGCCGGTAGAAGCCCCACGCACTCAAGGCGGCGACCCCGATCAGCATGCCCGTCATACGCGCCACCACCACTGCTGCGGAGGCGATGCCGTGCTGTGCCGACGGCACTACTCGCAAGCTGGCGGAAGTCAGCGGCGCGATCACCAGTCCCAATCCGATGCCCGCGACGGCCAGGTCGGTGTGTAAGGCCGGCAGCGAGAGGCCGAAGATGTCGTGGTGCTGGGCCAATAGGTTGATCGACCACTTCGAGATCAGCCAGTAGCCGCCCGCGGCGATCGAGAGCCCGACGAAGGCCACCGCGCGGTCGCCGATTCTGGTCGCGATCGCGCCACCCACCAGCGCGCCGATCGGCAGCGCAGCCAGGAACCACAGCAGCATGATCGCGGCCTGATCCTGGTCCTTGCCGAGCACGCCCTGAGCGAACAGCTCCACATCGACCAGCGTCACCATCAACGCGGCGCCGGCACACAGCGACGACCCGAGCGCGGACAGGAACGGCCGGAAGTGCACGCCTGCGGGTTCGATCAGCTTGGTCCGCGAAAACCGTTCCCACACAAAGAAAAGCACCGCGAATATGACTGC
>CBAAAS010000163.1:0-6516 GCA_964658855.1 uncultured Mycobacterium sp. | reverse complement strand
CTTAGGCGCGACCTGGAAATTGTCGTGCGCCATTTCAACGAAAACCTTTAAACTGCTTGAAGTTGTACGTCCACAGCGCTATCTCGTCACTCATCGCACACCACGACACCCTGCCGAACGAGAGTGGCGCCTCGAGAGCCGTATGGCTGGGCCCGTCGTGGCCCGCCGCGAACCCTTAAAGCTCGCCGGCCGCCAAGTCGTTCGGTCGCGTGCCTAGGCGTCTCACTTCGATGTCCAACTGGACATCGAGTGGACATTTCATTTGAGAATGGACAGGGGCTTTGAGAAACTACACCTACCGCGCCATGTTGGTGAAGCGCGAAAGATGCAGCTGGTGAGCAACTGTCACCGTCTTGGTCGGGCCGTTACGGTGCTTGGCCACAATCAAATCCGCTTCCCCGCCGCGCGGATCGTCACGCTCGAACGCATCGGGCCGGTTCAACAGGATCACCATGTCGGCGTCCTGCTCCAGCGATCCAGACTCACGAAGGTCCGACAGCATCGGCTTCTTGTCGGTGCGTTGCTCGGGACCACGGTTCAGCTGGCTGATAGCGATCACCGGGACCTCGAGCTCCTTGGCCAAAAGCTTGAGCTGCCTGGAGAATTCGGACACCTCCAGCTGCCGCGACTCGACCTTCTTGCCGGATGACATCAGCTGCAGGTAGTCGACCACGACCAGCCGCAGGTCGGCTTTCTGCTTTAGCCGCCGCGCCTTGGCGCGAATCTCCATCATCGTCAGGTTCGGTGAGTCGTCGATATACAGTGGCGCCTCGCTGATTTCGCTCATTCGCCGTGCCAGCCGCGTCCAGTCGTCGTCGCTCATCCGGCCCGAGCGCATATCGCCGAGCTTGATTTTCGCCTCGGCGGACAGCAGTCGCATGACGATCTCGGACTTGCTCATTTCCAGCGAGAAGATCACGCTGGCGAACCGGTTCTTGATCGAGCACGACCGCATGAAATCCAGGCCCAGTGTCGAGTTGTGCGTGGGGACCATGCCGCTGCCGGCCAAATACAGGTGGGATGCGTTGTCGACTTCTACGCAGCGCACCGGGACGCTACGCACCGACCGCACCGCGTTGATCTGCAGCACCGGCGCCATCAACGCCGTGGTCCCACGATGCGCGTCGTACCGTTCAAGTGATTGAGCCGGTGCAATAGTGTCCGCGCCGCAACGCAATTGCGCAGTGGTACGGATACCGCGGCTAGTGGGCCACTGATGCTCCGCGTCGGCGACGATCACGGTGCCGTCGGAGAACTCCACCTCGTAGCAGGGCCGGCCCAGCATGATCTCGGTCGCCGCCACCACCCGCGTCGGTTGCCCATCTGCGCCGAGCAGCTCATCGCCAACAAAGACGTCGCCCATCGTCGTCCAGCCGTCCGGCGTCGGCAGCGGCGTATCCAACGCCAGAGCCTTTCCGACACCAGGCCTCGCCGCGACGATGATCATCTGTCCGGGGTGCAGGCCATTGGTCAACTCGTCGAGTTCGGTGAACCCGGTCGGCACGCCGCGCGACATCCCGCCGTTGGAGGCGATCGCGTCGATCTCGTCCATCGTCGGCTGCAGCAGGTCTTCCAGCGGGACGAAGTCCTCGGACATCCGTCGCTCGGTGACCTCATACATCTCGGCCTGAGCCCGGTCGACCACCTCGGCGACATCGGCACCCTCCGCGCCGGCGTAGCCGTACTGCACCACGCGCGTTCCGGCCTCCACCAGCCGGCGCAGCAGCGCCTTCTCCGCGACGATGCCCGCGTAGTAGCCGGCGTTGGCGGCGGTCGGCACGGTCGAGATGAGGGTGTGCAGATAGGGCGCCCCGCCGATTCGGCGCAGCAGCCCGCGCCTGTCCAACTCGGCTGCCACCGTCACCGCGTCGGCCGGCTCCCCGCGCCCATACAGATCGAGGATCGCGTCGTAGACATTCTGGTGAGCGGGGCGGTAGAAGTCGCTGGGCCGTAGCCGCTCCAGCACGTCGGCGATCGCGTCCTTGCTCAGCAGCATGCCGCCCAACACCGACTGCTCGGCAGCGAGATCCTGGGGCGGCTGACGTCCGTAGTCCTCGCTCGGCGCCTCCGCGCCGGGGCGCCCCAAATCATCAACGACAGCCACAGAAATCCCGCCTCCTACACAACGTTCGAACGCATATTCGACGCCGATGGCTAGACGTTAAGTCACGCCACCGACACCGCTCGACTCAGCCGGACCGCCCACCACACCCGAAAAACGGGAACCCCCACCCTGGGCGGATCCACGGCCTTCGCCCTCGTGACCGACTCGACCCGCAGGCGGCGGGACATCCACCGCGGGCCGTGTAGTCGGTCGTCGAACGCCAGCATCACCTCACGACGGGTCGACGTTAAAGGTTGCTGGCGAGGACAACAAACGAGGTTGTTCATAGACCTGTGCATGGTGTGTGCATATCCATCTGCGCCCGTGTTGAGGGGTTGTGGAGAACTTGTGGAGCAATATGCGCCATTGCGACATCACCGCAGATAAGCGCACCACACACCTGCGTACTTTGTGTGGATGGGAATCTCTACGGCGTGTCGGGCGCGGTTGCCACTTCGGGCGTGTTGTGTTTCCCCGAATGATTAACAGCGTTAACGGACGGTAACGTTCGCTATCGGTTGCTGGCGACTATGAGTTCGCTATGCGAAAGCAAAAACCCCCGGGGCAGCCGACTGTGGCTACCACCGGGGGTTAGAGGCTTTGGAGGCTCAGGCCTCCGCGACGACATCGAGCGCGACGTTGACGTCGACGTCCGGGTGCACGTGCAAAGTGATCGCGTGGCTTCCAACGGCCTTGATGTGGCCCTTGGGCAAACGCACCACGCGCTTATCGAGGTTGGGGCCACCGGCCTTACGGATCGCCGTAACGACCGCAGCGGTCGTGACGGAGCCGAACAGCTTGCCCGAGTCACCAGAGGTCCGCACCGGGAGCGGGACGGCACCTAGGCCCTCGAGGGCGGTCTTGATCTCGTTGGCGTGCTCGAGGCCGCGCACCTGCTTGGTATCGCGGGCGCGACGAATGTCATCCGCCTGCTTCTGCGCGCCGCGCGATGCGACGATCGCCAGGCCTCGCGGCAGCAGGAAGTTACGGCCGTAGCCGTCCTTGACCTCAACGGTCTCGCCGGTTGAGCCGAGGTGGTCGACGTCGGCGGTCAAAATGAGCTTCATTGTTTCGCTGATTCCGTTCTGCGTTTATCCGCGCTTACCGCGTCGAAGAGGTGAAGGGCAGCAACGCCACCTCGCGGGCGTTCTTGACCGCGATTGCAACGTCGCGCTGATGCTGGACACAGTTACCGGTCACCCGGCGGGCGCGGATCTTGCCGCGCTCGCTGATGTAGGTGCGCAGCAGCTGGGTGTCCTTGTAGTCGATGTCCTGGCCCTTTTTGGAGCAGAAGATGCACTTGCGCGCCTTGATCGGCTTTTCCGGCGCGGGACGCCGCTTGGTGGACTTCGCCATGGTCTGTTCTCTTTTCGTTCTGTCGTTTACAAGTTGTTTAGAAGGGGGGCTCGTCGTCGCCACCGGCGAATGAACCCGATGCTGGGGCGCTGCCCCACGGGTCTTCGCCACCGGCCGCGCCGCCGCCACCGCCGCTGCTCTGGGCTGCCGGCTGACGGGATCCGCCGCCACCACCGCCACCGAAGCCACCACCGCCGCCGCCGCTGCGGCTGGCCTTGTTGACCTTGGCGGTCGCGTACTTCAAGCTCGGCCCGATCTCGTCGACCTCGAGCTCGACCACGGTGCGCTTCTCGCCCTCACGGGTCTCGAACGAACGCTGCTTGAGCCGTCCGCTCACGATCACGCGCGCGCCGCGGGTCAGGCTCTCGGCCACGTTCTCGGCGGCCTCTCGCCAGATGTTGCAGCGAAGGAACAGCGCTTCGCCGTCCTTCCACTCGTTGGTCTGACGGTCGAACGAGCGCGGCGTCGACGCGACCGTGAAGTTCGCGACGGCCGCGCCCGACGGCGTGAAACGCAATTCGGGGTCGGCGGTCAGGTTTCCGATAACCGTGATGACAGTGTCACCAGCCACAGTGACCTCCTAAGTCCGTTTTGGATCAGCTCAGAATCGGCGAATAAGTCACGCTGAGCCTACGCAAAGGCTCGGACGTGCCGTGGTCGTTCGCCAACAGGTTCCCCGGCGACGATGCGGGCCGGTACGGCCCGAGGAGAAGCCGGGTAATTTCATCAGTGCTTGTCGGTACGCATGACCTTGGTGCGAAGCACCGACTCGTTCAGGCTGAGCTGACGGTCGAGCTCGGACACCGTCGCGGGTTCCGCTTTGAGATCAATGACCGCGTAAATGCCCTCGGCATGCTTGAGAATCTCGTAGGCCAGCCGGCGCTTACCCCAGATGTCGACCTTGTCTACTGATCCACCGTCCTTGCGGACAACGTTCAGAAAGGTCTCCAGCGACGGAGCTACGGTGCGCTCGTCGAGAGTCGGGTCGAGGATGACCATTAATTCGTATGGACGCATGGGAACCTCATCACCTCCTATGGTCGTGTGCGGCCGTGGCTCATTTCTCCACGGCAGGAGGGTCGCCTGCGTCGGCAACCGTCACAGGCTACCGGACGGTGGCCGGCCCTGCGAAATCCTGCGTTGCGGCAACCGACCGCCGCGTATTGAGAATCCCCGACTCGGGTATCCCGCCACAGTGCTGCTTCACGACTGTTCTCAGCGAACCAATACCAGTCACCCAAAAACATTCTCGGATCCGCGATCCGGGATCTGATGCCGCCGAACCCTGAACCGATCTCCGATGACCTGCGCCGGATCGCGGCCGCTCACGGAGTGGCGACCAACTACCGCAACGAGCGGCGCGAGCCGGTCCACGTCGACGCCGATGTGGTCATCAAGACACTCGGGCTGCTCGACGTCGATGCCGGCTCCCCGGCCGCCCGACAGCAGGAACTCGCCCGGTTGGCCGAGTCGAAGCATGCCCACGCGCTCGCGCCGACCATCGCGGTTCGCCTCGACGGAAGCGCCCACCCGCTGCCCGGGGCCGCCTTGCTCGTGACCGAAGACGGTGACCCGATCGACGTTCGCGATGCGCTGCCCGCCGATCTTCGACCGGGCTGGTACCGGCTGCACACCGACGACGGCCGGCAAAGCACTCTGGTGGCTGCCCCTCGACGAGTGCCGCCGACGCCTGCCACCTGGGGATGGATGCTGCAGCTTTACGCCCTGCGTTCGGCGCGCTCCTGGGGCATAGGAGATCTCGGCGACTTGCAGGAGTTCGTGGCGTGGACAGCCGCCGAGCATGGGGCGGGCGCTGTGTTGCTCAACCCATTGCACGCTCCCGGCCCCACCCATCCTGTGCAGCCCTCCCCCTACACCCCGTCCAGTCGGCGGTTCGCCAACCCGCTGGCTCTGCGCATCGAAGACCTTGACGCCTATCGGCGAGTCGACCCGGCGAGCCGGGCGGAAGTGGACGCGCTACGGGTGTCGGCGAGCACCGAACGGATCGACCACGATCTGGTGTGGGCGGCCAAGCGGGCAGCGCTCGAATTGCTTTGGCGCGCAGAGGGTCGGCCCGCACCGTCCGAAGAGTCGCTCAATACCGGTGGCCTGCGGGACTGGGCCACCTACTGCGCGCTGGCCGAACGGCACGGGGGCCGGTGGTCGCGCTGGCCCGCACCGCTGCGTGACGTGACGGCGCCGGCGGTCGCGGAAGCCCGCGCGCAACTCGCGCCGCGGGTGGCGTTTCACGCCTGGGTGCAACACCGCTGCGCCGAGCAACTGACCGCCACCCGTAGCGCCGCCCGAGACGCTGGGATGGCCTTGGGCATACTGCATGACCTTGCAGTCGGAGTCGACGCCGACGGTGCCGACGCCTGGGCGCTCGCCGACGTGCTGGCAACCGGAGTCAGCATCGGTGCCCCACCGGACAACTACACTCCGCCGGGTCAGGACTGGGGGTTGCCACCCTGGCGGCCGGACCGGCTCGCCGCCACCGGGTATGCGGCATTGCGCGACATGATGCGCGCGGTGCTCGCCCACGCTGACGGCCTGCGGATCGACCATGTCGCGGGTTTGTGGCGGCTGTGGTGGATCCCGCCCGGTGACGGCCCTGATCGCGGCACCTACGTGCACTACGACGCCGAGGTGATGCTCGCTGTGCTGGCCCTCGAGGCGCACCGTGCCAACGCCACGGTGGTCGGCGAGGACCTCGGCACGGTCGAGCCGGAGGTCACAAAAGCGTTGAGCGACAACGGGATGCTGGGCTGCGCAGTGTCGTGGTTCGTGCGCGACGAGTCCGCACCCGACCAACCGCTGCTGCCGGCGGGTCAGTGGCCGACGAGGGCCGCTGCCAGCATCTCGACACACGATCTGCCGACCGCCGCCGGCTTCCTCCGCGGTGAGCACGTTCGGGCACGGGCCGACCTCGGTCTACTCGCCGACGTTGCGTCCGAGCAGGCCAACGCAGTCAAGGAGCGCGCCGAGTGGTTGGCGCTGCTGCGATCCGAGGGGCTGTTGGCTGACTCTCCCGAGCCGGACGAGGCAACGATCATCGC
>CBAAAS010000162.1:0-6539 GCA_964658855.1 uncultured Mycobacterium sp. | reverse complement strand
AACCGGATCCTGATCCCAGCTACGACATTTCCGACGAAGCCGAGTTCTTCTTCAAATATCTCCCGTGGGGCCTGCGCGGCGTCACCGACGGCCAGGGTTACCCGCCGCCGGCCTACCCGCCCGTTTAGGCAGCACCGTTAGCCCGAGATCGACGCCTGCGCGAACTTTTGCGAGTCAGCACATCGCCGGCGTCGCTCTCGATGTGCCTTAGAGCGCTTTCAGCTCCTCAGCCACCTCGGACACCGACTTCTTCGCGTCGCCGAACAACATTGACGTCTGCGGCAGGAAGAACAGCGGGTTCTCGATGCCCGCGTATCCCGATGACATACCGCGCTTGAGCACGATCACCGACCGCGACTCGTCGACGTTGAGGATCGGCATGCCGTAGATAGGTGAGCCCGAGTCGTTGCGGGCAGCTGGGTTCGTGACGTCGTTGGCCCCGATCACGACGGTGACGTCGGTGCGGCCGAACTCGCCGTTGATGTCGTCCATCTCTTTCATGGCGTCGTAGTCGACGTCGGCCTCGGCCAGCAGCACGTTCATGTGACCGGGCATGCGGCCGGCCACCGGGTGGATGGCGTACTTGACCTCGACGCCTTTCTCCTCCAGCAGGCTGGCCATCTCCTTGACGGCGTGCTGCGCCTGCGCGACCGCCAGCCCGTAGCCGGGCACCACGATCACCTGGTTCGCGTAGGCCATCTGAATCGCCACGTCTGCGGCCGAGGTTGCCTTGACAGTGCCCTGGTCTCCGGCCGCGGCACCGCCCGCGATGTCGCCGCCACCGAACGAGCCGAAAATAATTGCCGGAATCGACCTGTTCATCGCGACCGCCATCAGGTTGGTCAGGATCGAACCGGAAGCACCGACAATCATGCCGGCGACGATCATCGCAGTGTTGTTCAGCGCCAAACCCGCTGCGGCTGCGGACAATCCGGTCATCGCATTCAGCAGCGAGATCACCACCGGCATGTCGGCGCCGCCGATCGGGAACACCACGAACAGGCCCATCACGCCCGCGAAGACGAGCACCAGCACGATCCACCAGACCGGCATCCCTGGGTTCAACCCCAGGTAGACCGCGACGCCGATCGCGCCGAACAGCAATACGAAGTTGGAGAACTGGAACAGCTTGGCCGATGCCACCAGCCGCTTTTCCACGTTCTTGGGAATCGACTCCTGCAGTTTCAGGAACGCCACCAGCGAACCCCAGAAGGACACCGAGCCGATGACGGCCGCGAACAGCGACCCGACGACCAGCGCGACGGTGGGCGACTGATCAGGGCGGAAAACCGAAAAGCCCTTGGTGTCAATGAATTCCGACCAAGCGATCAGTGCGACGGTACCGCCGCCGACGCCGTTGAACAGCGCCACCAGCTGCGGCATTGCCGTCATCTTGGTCTTCTTGGCGGGTGGCACGCCCAGCGCTACGCCGATCAACAGGCCCGCAGCGATCAGGATCCAGTTGATCGATGCGGTGTCGCGCACCTTGATCAGCGTCGCGACCACCGCGACGCCCATGCCGACCGCAGCGATCCAGTTTCCGCGCACCGCGGTCTTCGGGCCGGTCAGGCCGGACAGACCGAAGATGAACAGCCCGAACGCCGCGATGTACAGAACATTCACGCCGTAGTTGACGTTCTCGGTGCTCACTTGCCAGCCCCCTTCACGGTGACTGCCTTGTCGTCGGCGGTCTTGCGCGACTTGAACATGCCCAGCATCCGGTCGGTCACCAGGAAGCCACCGATCACGTTCAGAGTGCCGAAGATCAGCGCGACGAAAGCGATAGCCCGCACGCCCCAGCTGGCATCGGCGGGCAGCTCGCCCAGCACCAGCAGCGCACCCAGGACCACGATGCCGTGAATAGCGTTGGTGCCCGACATCAACGGGGTGTGCAAGGTGTTGGGCACCTTGGAAATGACCGCGAAGCCGACGAACCCGGCAAGCACCAGGATCGCCAGATTGGCCAGTAGCTGGTCGTACATCTACGCGTCCTTCTCTGCCTGATTGCGAGTCACACACGAGCCGGCAACGACCTCGTCCTCGAAATCCGGCGCCAATTTGCCGTCGGTAATCAACAGGTCGAGCAGCGCGACGATGTTCTTGCTGTAGAGCTCGCTGGCGTGCTCCGGCATTGTGGCGGGCAGGTTCAGCGGCGAGGCGATCGTGACGTCGTGCTTGACGACGGTCTGACCGGGCTCGGTGAGCTCGCAGTTGCCGCCGGTCTCGCCCGCCAGGTCGATGACGACGCTGCCGGGCTTCATCGCCTCGACCGCGGCGGCGGTCACCAGCCGTGGCGCGGGACGGCCGGGAACCAGCGCGGTGGTTATGACGACGTCGAATCCGGCGATCGCGTCTTCGAGTGCCTTCTGCTGCTGCGCGCGCTCCTCGTCGGTGAGCTCACGGGCATACCCGCCCTCGCCGGCGGCGGCCAGATCTTCGTCGCCCAACTTCAACCATTGCGCACCAACCGAGCGCACCTGATCGGCCACCTCGGGGCGAACGTCGTAGCCGGTGGTTTTCCCGCCCAGGCGCTTCGCCGTCGCCAGTGCCTGCAGGCCGGCCACACCGACACCGAGCACCAGCACGGTCGCCGGCTTCACGGTGCCAGCTGCGGTGGTCAGCATCGGGAAGAACCGGGTCGACTCCGAGGCGGCGAGCAGCACGGCCTTATAGCCGGCGACATTGCCCTGCGACGACAACGCGTCCATCGCCTGCGCCCGGGAGATCCGCGGTACTGCTTCGAGCGCGAAGGCCTGCACGCCGGCCTGCTTGAGCGCGCCGATCGCGTTCTCGGCGTTGCGGGGCGCGAGGAAGCCGATCAGGGTCTGTCCGCTGTGCAGTTTCGCGACCTCGTCCGCGGTCGGCGGCGCGACCTTGATCACGATGTCAGCGGCCCAGGCGTCGCCGATCGTGGCGCCGGCCTCGGTGTAGAGCTCGTCGGGCAGCAGTGCCCGCTCACCGGCGCCCGCTTCCACGACGACCGCCACGCCGCTCTTCACCAGCGGCGCGATTACCTTCGGCACCAGCGCGACCCGCCGCTCGTCGGCTCCCGACTCGGCGACCACGCCGACCGTCGTCTGCGTTTCTGTCATGGCGTCCGCATCTACTTCCTGTACTCCCTACTCGCCGGTAGATCGGGACCAACCCTAACCTGATGCTCCGTCTCCTCCTCCCGCCGCTCCGCGGCCGGCATCGTCGCCAGAGGCCGGTCTCGTCAGTAGCTCACCAAAGCGGGAAGTCTTGGCCGTGCTCCTCCGATGGCCGCGGTCCGAAGTAGCGGCGCTGGGACTCCTCGATGGCGACGTCGTTGATGCTGGCTTCGCGCCGGGCCATCAGACCGGCCTCGTCGAACTCCCACAATTCGTTTCCGTAGCTACGCCACCACTGGCCCGAGGAGTCGCGGCTTTCATATTGGAAGCGCACGGCGATGTGGTTGTCGTGAAAGCTCCACAGGCCTTTGCGCAGGACGTAGTCGTGCTCGCGCTGCCATTTGCGGGTCAAGAACTCGACGATCGCGTCGCGGCCGACGACGTGCTCGCCGCGGTTACGCCATTGCGAGTCCACGGTGTACGCGCGGCTGACACGTTCAGGGTCGCAGCTGTTCCAGGCGTCTTCGGCGGCTTGAACTTTCTCGATGGCCGTCGCCAATGTGAAGGGTGGAAGCGGCGGGAGGGTATCGGTCATGGCCCTCATCCTGCGCCCCCGGTGTGGGCCCGACGCGGGTGGCTTATCGTGACGGATATGGACTTCGCGATGTCAGCCAAAGCCAGTGACTACCACAAGCGACTGAGCGAGTTCATCACCGATTACGTCTTTCCTGCCGAGGCTGACTACGACAAGTACCGCGAGGAAGTCGGCCCGAAGGATCACACGGTTCCGCCGATCATCGAGGAACTGAAGATCAAGGCCAGGGCCGCTGGGCTGTGGAATCTGTTCCTGCCCTCGGAGTCCGGTCTGACCAACCTGGAATACGCGCCGCTCGCCGAGCTGACCGGGTGGAGCCTGGAGATCGCGCCCGAAGCGATCAACTGTGCCGCGCCCGACACCGGCAACATGGAGACCCTGCACCTGTTCGCCACCGAGGAGCAGAGCAAGAAGTGGCTCGAGCCGCTGCTGAACGGCGAGATCCGCAGCGGGTTCTCCATGACCGAGCCCGCCGTCGCCAGCAGCGACGCCCGCAATATCCAAACGTCGATCGTCCGCGACGGTGGCGACTACGTCATCAACGGCCGCAAGTGGTGGACCTCAGGGGCGGCGGACCCGCGCTGCAAGATCCTGATCGTGATGGGCCGCACCAACCCTGAGGCTGCAAGCCACCAGCAGCAGTCGATGGTCTTGGTCCCGATCGACACGCCTGGCGTGACGGTGGTCCGCTCGACGTCGGTGTTCGGCTATCAGGATCAGCCCGGGCACTGCGAGATCATCTACGACAACGTCCGGGTGCCGGTCACCAACCTGCTCGGGGAAGAAGGCGGCGGCTTTGCGATCGCCCAGGCTCGACTCGGCCCCGGTCGCATCCACCACTGCATGCGCGCGCTGGGCGGCGCGGAGCGTGCGCTGGCGCTGATGGTCAACCGGGCCAACACCCGGATCGCGTTCGGCCGGCCGCTGGCCGACCAAGGTCTGGTCCAGCACGCAATCGCCCAGTCGCGCAACGAGATCGACCAGGCCCGGCTGCTGTGCGAAAAGGCCGCATGGACGATCGACAAACACGGCAACCGGGCGGCGCATCTGTTGGTCTCGCAGATCAAGGCGGTGGCCCCGCAGATGGCCTGCAATGTGGTCGACCGCGCCATCCAGGTGCACGGCGCTGCCGGCGTCAGTGACGACACGGTGCTGGCCCGGATGTACTCGTGGCAGCGCGCGATGCGCATCTTCGACGGACCCGACGAGGTGCACTTGCGGACGATCGCGCGCTCCGAGATCGGCCGGGAGAAGAGCGCTTTCGCCGCGGCGGTCACCTAAGTGACCACCGGCCTACGAGATCTACAGGGAGCCTGGAACTTTCGCGTTGTCGCCGACACTACCGGCGTGCTGCGACCTGGCCGGCTGTTTCGTTCCGGCGAGCTGAGCGAACTGGCCGACGAGGGCCGGGACGAGCTGCGCCGCCTGGGCATCACCGATGTCGCCGACTTGCGGTCCCGCAGCGAGGTCCTGCGCCACGGCCCGGGCCTGGTGCCCGACGGCGTGAACATTCACCTGTTGCCCATCCCGGATTTTCCACCCGACGATGCCAACCCGAACGGCGAGGCCCCGCACGAGCACGCGTTCCGACGGCTGTTCGAGGAAAAGCCGGACGGCGAGTCGGCCAGTGACGCCGCCAGCCGCTACATGGTCGACGAGTACAGCCGCTTTCCCACCTATCCCGGCGCCCGGGAGGCGGTGCACCGCCTCGTGACGCTGTTGGCCGACGGCCGCACGGTGCTGGCCCATTGTTTCGCCGGCAAGGACCGCACGGGCTTCACCGTCGCGCTGGTGCTGGAGGCTGCCGGCGTCGACCACGACGCGATTGTGGCGGACTTCCTGACGAGCAACCAGGCCGTCCCGCTGCTGCGGGAACGCATCCTGGACACCATCCGGCAGCGCACCGACGTCGAGGTGACGCCCGAATTCATGTCGACCACCGAGGCGCGGCTGTCCGAAGAGGTGCTCGGCGTTCGCGCGGAATACCTCGACGCCGCTCGGCGGACCATCGACGACAACTTCGGCTCCCTCGACGGCTACTTCCGCAGCGCGGGCATTACCGAGGCTGAGGTGAACCGACTGCGCGACGGCCTGCTGGGCTGAACCTGTCTTTACAGCACCCCGGAGATATCACCGGTGCGCTCATTTCGAAAAAAACAGCGTCCCCCCAGGCCAGTGGCCGCTGGGGTTTTTGATGCTCGTGAGGCGCGTCCGACATCTTGGACCAGAAACTTAATTTTCGCCAACGAAAACCTGTGTGTTTCTCAGACATATGCGTTTTGTAGGCGTAGACATATGCCTAATACCTGCGCCGCTGGAGCCGCATCGCGCCCCGGCGACCGTCCCACAGTCCGAAAGGTCGCACAATGTCTGGTCGCAAAACTCGCCTGCTGGGTCTGGGAATGGTCGCCACGGCCGGCGCCGGCTTCTTGAGCCTCGCCGCCATGATGAACTCCAGTTATGCGCACGCCGACGACATCGGGCTGGTCCTCGGCGGCAGCGGCACGCCAATCCCGGGGACCCTGTACGTGGAGTCCGCCGCCGGGCACTACCTGACGCCGACCTACGGCGACGGCATCACCTACTACCAGGCCAGCCCGGAGAATCCCTTCGGCGAGGGCGTTTACACACCCGAGGGCCTCTACCCGCTGACTGGTGTGAAAACGCTGCCGTTCAACTACCCCTCAGACTCCAACGGTTTCCCCGACCAAAGCACCTCGGTGGGCCAGGGCGACACCATTCTGCTCAACACCATCGAGTCCGACATCGCCAACGGCAACACAGACACAGTGTTCGGTTACTCCCAAAGTTCCGTGATCTCTGGCCTCGTCATGCAGGAGTTGACACTCGCGGGT
>CBAAAS010000161.1:0-6555 GCA_964658855.1 uncultured Mycobacterium sp. | reverse complement strand
TGTGCGGTGAGGTCGCTTGACGCGGCTTCACCGCACTTTCGTTTCTGGGGCATGTGTCGATGTGCGTGGTTGCCGAAAGCTCGATTCCGTCGACACACTGCTGTGCAAGTGCTTAGCATCATGTCTCGATGAAGGTTAAGCCCGCCGCGTTCCTACGTACCACCCTGCCGCTGGATCTGTCGCGGCTCGACACCCTGGACAGCGGTCGCTACCACTCGATCTGGTTGCCCGACCACATGGTCAGCTTCTGGCCGGACTCGATCTGGACGCCCGAATTCACTGATCTGGCAACTGTTTCGCCGTCGCCCCACCGTCATCTCGACGGCCTGGCAGTAGCAGCCGCGGCAGCGGCGCTGACCAAGAACGTCCCGCTGGTCTCCGCCGTCGTCGACACCGTCCGCCGCCATCCCGCGATGCTCGCCCAGACCGCGCTGACCATCGACCACGTGGCCCGGGGGCGGTTCATCCTCGGCCTCGGCAGCGGCGAAAGCGAGAACACCCTGCCGTACGGGTTCGACTTCGCCCGGCCAGTCGGACGATTCGACGAGGCGCTCCGCGTGATCCGGCTGCTCTGGGAGAGCGACGGTCCCGTCGATTTCGACGGACAGTTCTACACGTTGCGCCATGCCCGGCTCGACACCGAGCCCTACGAGGGCCGGCTGCCACAGATCTGGATCGGCGCCAGCGGCCCGCGGATGCTCGACATCGCCGGCCGCTACGCCGACGGTTGGTGGCCGGCCGGCGCTTGGACCCCGGAGCATTACGCCGAAATGCTCTCCACGGTAAGGACATCCGCAGAGCGCGCCGGACGCGATCCGCTGGCGATCACACCGTGCTTCATTCAGGTCTGCTTGATCGGCGAGAACGAGGCGGCGCTCTCGGAAATTCTGCAGGCCCCGCTGGTGAAGGCCTTTTTGCTACAGGTGTCCGCAGAGACGCTGCGCGGCTTTGGTTTTGAGCATCCGATGGGCCAGGACTGGCGCGGCTTTCAGGACATCGACCCCGCCGTGCTGACCCGCGAGCGGATCCTCGAGTTCATGGCCAAGGCGAAGCCCGAGATGCTGCTTGCCGTGGTACCGCACGGGACACCGAAGGAGGTGGCCGCGATCATCAAGACGTTTGTGGATGCCGGTTTACGCGTACCCAAGATCCTCGACTATTCCGCGATGGCCGGCCTCGACTACGCCGCGAACTCAGCGGCGAATGTTCTTGCGGCCGAAGACGAGTTGCTTGCGCTATGCGGAGATGTCCGGTGACTCTGGACGCCGCCGACTTGCTGGCCTCCGCGACCGCGGAGACGGGTCTGAGCGACTACGGCGACCCCACGCTGACTCAACGCTTCGCGGTGGCGGTCGACCACCTCAATGCTCTCGGGATGGACGACGCGGGTACCGCCGCGGCGGCCGGGGTGTGCCGGTGGCTGCTGACCTCACGGCTGGAGTTGCTCGAAGACCGCAACCGCTACCCGATCGCCGCCGAAGTGGTCTCGGCACCCATGTTCGTCACCGGTGAACCACGTTCGGGCACAACGTTGATGCACGCGCTGATGTCGGTCGATCCCGATGCGCGGGCGCTGCGCTTCTGGGAGGTGATGTACCCCTCGCCGCCGCCCGGCCTGAGTGTCGGGGCCGATGGGCGGCGCGCACGCGCCGACGACGACTGGCGCGAGATCAACGCCAAGATGCCCAAGTGGCTGCACAGCCATCCCTACAACGACATGCTCGGCGACGGGCTGCCCGAGGACGAGCGCACCTGGGCATTCGATTTTCGGGTGATGACACCCACCGCGTGGTGGCGGGTACCGATGCAGTCGCTGGTTGGGGGCCTGGCCACCGACGCGGCGGCACAGTACCGGCTGCACAAGGCGATGTTGCAACAGCTTCAGTTCGCGCGCCCACCAAAGTACTGGGTGCTCAAAGGCTTTCACGGCTTTCGGCTCGCCGAGATGTTCGAGGCCTATCCGGACTCGACACTGGTCTGGCTCCATCGCGACCCGGTGCAGGTGGCGGCCTCGCGGACGATGATGATGGCCGACATCGCCGAAGGGATGTTCGGTCCGGTCGATCTGCATGCCCTGGCCAAAATGCACCTGGAGTTGACCCGCGCCGGCATCGCCAACACGATGGGAAACCCGATGGTCGACGATCCGCGCATCCTGCATGTGCGCTACAGCGACTTCGTCGCCGATCAGGTCGAGACGGTTCGGCGCTACTACGAATTCAGCGGCCGAGAGTTGACGCCGGCCGCCGAATCGGCGATGCGGTCCTACCTGGCCGACAATCGCGGCGATCGGCACGGGAAATTCCGCTACTCGACCCAGTTGCTGGTCGACATCGGCGAGAACCTCGACTCTTTGCACGACGAATTCCGCCCGTTCCGTGAGCGATTCGGCGTCGAGATCGAGAACCGAGCGTGACGTGACGCACGAGCGGCTGTCCGTGCACAACGTCACCTTCTACGGTGAGACGCTGGCGAACCTCCAGCAACATTGGGCAGGGCTCGGTGTATCGCGATTGAGCATCCTCGATGAGCAGCTGCTCGATCAGGTATTTCCACAATTCTTGCAGCGCAACGCCTATCGCGTGGAAGCAGTCACCCACATTTTCGGCGGCGGTCGACTCGGGGGCGACCCGCAGCCCGCGCGGGAGGCGCTGTCCACCGTGATCGACGCCGCCGCCGAGGTCGGCGCCCGCACCGTCTACCTGCTCACCGGGGGCCGTGGTGGCCTCACCTGGGAGCAGGCCGCCGAACGGTTCTGCGCGATGATCGCGCCGTGCAGGGAGCGCGCGGAGCGGGCGGGCGTATCGCTGGCCGTCGAGTGCGCCTCCAGTCTGTACGCCGACATCCATCTCGCCCATACGTTGCGAGACACCATCACGCTGGCCGAGATGGGCGGGCTGGGCATCTGTATCGACGTGTTTCACTGTTGGGCCGAAGCCGATTTCGAAGCGCTCGTAGCGCGCGCCCTGCCTCGAACGGAGCTCATCCAGTTGAGCGATTACATATTGGGTGATCGGAGCCTGCCGGCCAGAGCGGTCCCGGGCGACGGCGCGATTCCACTCGAGGCCTTCGTTGCCCAAGCCCTGGCCGGCGGTTACTCTCACGGCTTTGATCTCGAGTTGATCGGCCCGCGCATCACAGACGAGGGCCGCTTCGAATCCTCCCGGCGCGCATGCGAAGTCGTCAGTGCGATGCTCGACAAGTTGGGTGCGTGAGAGATGGCCTTCGGTGATGGTCCCGATGACGCCGCGTTGCAGCAGGAGTGGACCGCGTTCTGCGAGCAGCTGCGCGCCGCGGGCGAGCAGGTGTTCAAAGACGCCAACCCCGCCTCGGGTGCGCAGCGCGTCGACGCATTCCGGTTCCTGACCCAAAACCTTGGCCAGGCTTTCGATTTGGCGCTCGAGACCAGCGACACCCGATACCCGGTACTGCACACGTTCTGCGGCCCGACCCGCAAGCTCGGCGGCGACTGCGGCGACTTCACCTATCAGCAGGCCTGGATCGACGGCCAGTCCACGTATCGGCTGACCGGCAGCCGCGGCACCGCTCGGTTCTTCAACGTCACCGTCCAGGGCCGTCGCACACCCGGGCCCGGAGTGCTGCACGAGCCGTTCGGCGACACCCCGGAAGCCAACGTCACCGGCGATCTGCTTGCCGTCGGAGATGACGGGCAGTTCGAGCTGTACATCGGCGGCCCCGAACGTTCCGGTAACTGGCTGCCGACCACCGCTGATTCGCGAAAGCTGTTCATCCGCCAAGGGTTTGACCGCTGGGACGAGCTGCCCGCCCAGATCCGGATCGAGCGGGTCGACATGTCCACGCCCAAGCCGCTGCCCACGGCAGAGGTGCTCGCCGACGCGATGGGCTGGGCCGGCGACTTCGTCACCGGTCTGATGTCGGACTGGCCGGAGTTCCCCTTCCGCTACGGCGGCGTGGACGCCGACCGGCCGAACACCTTCCCACACGTGGCGGCGACGGGCGCCGACGCCAAACGCGGACGGGCCGCGGCCAACATGTACTGGGAGTTAGGTCCTGACGAAGCGCTGATTGTCGAGTTCGACGCCCACGACGGTCTCTGGATGCTGACCAACATGGGTGTCTTCTTCAACAGCATGGACTACCTCTACCGGCCGGTGAGCTACACGCCGAGCCGGGCCGCCGTCGACGGTGACGGCCGGATCCGGCTGGTTATGGCGCACCGTGATCCGGGCGTGCAGAACTGGCTGGACACCCAGGGATTCGAGCGCGGAAACCTGACCTACCGCCACATGCTCGACGGGCGGCCTGCGGTGCTCAACACCCGGGTGGTCGCCTACGAGGAGCTGCCGGGCACCCTTCCGGCCGACACCACGAAGGTCACCGAATCCGAGCGGGCCGCCGCGATGTGGGAACGATTCCGCGGCATTCGGCGCCGCTATGTTCTCTAGGGTTCTCTAGGTTCCTTTAGTGTCGAGACTCATGACCGACATTTCCGACGACGACCTGGTTGGACTGTCCGAATTCGGCTTGCTGACCGAGAACGCCGAGCAGGCGGGCGTCACCGGTCCGCTGCCCTCGGTGTGCCGGGTCGAGGCCGGTGGCATCAGCGCACTGAAGTGGGGCGAAGAGTCGCCGCGGGTGGTGTTCTTCCACGGCGGCGGTCAGAACGCGCACACCTGGGACACCGTGATCGTCGGTCTGGGTGTGCCGGCGCTGGCGGTCGACCTGCCCGGTCACGGACATTCGGCGTGGCGCGAAGACGGTGACTACTCCCCGCAGCACAACGCGGAAGCCGTGGCACCGGTGCTCAGCGAGCTGGCCCCCGACGCCGAGTTGGTGGTCGGCATGTCGCTGGGCGGGCTGACCGCGATCGGGCTCGGCGCCATCGCACCGCAGCTGGTGCGCGAGCTCGTGCTGGTCGACGTCACCCCGTCGGCGATGAAGCGGGTCACCGACATGACCAAAGAGCAGCAGGGCACGGTCTCGCTGATGCAGGGCGACCGGGAATTCCCCAGCTTCGACGCGATCCTCGAGATCACCACCGCTGCGGCCCCGCACCGAGACCGGAAATCGTTGCGCCGCGGTGTTTTTCACAACACCAAGCAACTCGACAACGGCACCTGGACCTGGCGCTGGGACACCATCCGGGAATTTCCCGACTTCGACGGCCTCTGGGACGACGTCACCGGCCTGTCGGCGCCGGTCCGGCTGGTACGCGGTGGCACGTCCGGCTTCGTCACCGACGAGGACGCTGACGAATTAGCCAGGCGTGCACTGCAATTCCGTGGCCTGCAGGTCGTGGAGAACTCCGGCCACTCCGTGCAGAGCGACCAGCCGCTGGTCTTGATCGAGATCCTGCGCGGCGTGCTCGGCGGCTGACTTACTCGGGCCAGCTGTTCGCGAGGATGGTGTCCACGAAGTTGTCGCGGACAAACCCCGGGTCGAAGCGTTCGAGGACGTCGGCGTTGCAGGTGCCGAATGTCGTCTCGGGGCGGTGCTTCATGCCGTCGTTGAACGCCGCCAGAATCTGCCGCTTGAAATCGGGTCGCGGGTGCGCGGCGGTGACGGCCCCGAGGTCTTCGGGCGACAGGTCGTCGCGGCCGATACCGAGCACGTCCGTCTCGACGCCTGCCGTCACCAATGCGGTCTCGGGCGCCAGGAACTCCGGCACCCCGGGCGTGGTGTGCAGCGCGATGCCCAACCACACCTTCTGCACGTCGGCCGCTGCGACGTCGTGCTGGAGCAGGAAGTCGCGCGCCGCGTTGGCGCCGTCGACCTCGAAGCGAAGCGTCGATCCGCGGTAGCTCTCGGTCAGCCCGATGTCGTGAAACATCGCTCCGGCGTAGAGCAACTCCAGATCCGGTTGCAGTCCACGGCGTCGGCCCTGCAAGGCCCCGAAGATGAACACTCGGCGGGAGTGGTTGAACAGTAGGTCGTTTTCGGCATCCCGGATGTGCGCAGTTATGGCCCTGACCAGCGGAGTGTCAGGGATATCGATGCCAGCGATGCTTTCGGACATTTGTTGACGAGCCTAGTGCCGCGCCTACGGTAGAAGCCATGACTTCGTCCGACCGGCCGATTCGCATCGGCGTCCAGCTGCAGCCACAGCACACCAGCGACTACAACAACCTGCGCGATGCCGTGCGTCGATGTGAGGACATCGGCGTCGACATCGCCTTCAACTGGGACCACTTCTTCCCGCTCTACGGCGATCCGGACGGCGCGCACTACGAATGCTGGACCATGCTGGGCGCCTGGGCCGAGCAGACCTCGCGCATCGAGATCGGCGCGCTGGTGACCTGCAACTCCTACCGCAACCCTGAGCTGCTGGCCGATATGGCCCGCACTGTCGACCATATCTCGGGCGGCCGGCTGATCCTGGGCATCGGATCGGGTTGGAAGGAAAAGGATTACGACGAGTACGGCTATGAGTTCGGTACCGCCGGTGGCCGACTTGATGATCTGGCCGGCGCGCTGCCGCGGATCAAGGACCGGCTGGCCAAACTGAATCCCGCACCCACTCGCGACATCCCGCTGCTGATCGGCGGCAAAGGCCCCAAGAAGACGCTGCGACTG
>CBAAAS010000160.1:2552-6576 GCA_964658855.1 uncultured Mycobacterium sp. | reverse complement strand
ACAGTCCTGGTACTCAATGCCGGCTCGTCGTCGCTGAAATATCAACTAGTACAGCCCGATTCAGGCGAATCACTGGCCGACGGCACGGTCGAGAAGATCGGTGAGCCGGGCTCGCCGGTCAGCGACCATCGCGCTGCGCTGCAGGTGGCCTTCGAGGCGTTGTCCGACGGTGGTATCGATCTGAACGCCTGCGGGCTGGCTGCCGTGGGACACCGGGTGGTGCACGGCGGGCCGGTCTTCTATCGCCCCACCGTCATCGACGACACGGTCATCACCGAGCTCGAGCAACTGTCGATGCTTGCGCCGCTGCACAATCCGCCCGCCGTGCAGGGGATCGAGGTCGCCCGCGCGATGCTGCCGCAGGTGCCGCATGTCGCGGTGTTCGACACCGCGTTCTTCCACGATCTTCCCGCCGCCGCGGCGACCTATGCCATCGACCGGGAGCTGGCGGAGAAGTGGCATATCCGGCGATATGGATTCCACGGGACCTCGCATCGCTACGTCAGCGAACAAGCCGCGGCATTTCTGGAACGGCCGTTGAGCGAGCTGAATCAGATTGTGCTGCATCTGGGTAACGGTGCGTCCGCATCAGCGATCGCCGGCGGCCACGCGGTTGAGACGTCGATGGGTCTGACGCCGCTGGAGGGTCTCGTGATGGGCACCCGCAGCGGTGACATCGATGCGGGCATCGTGAGCTACTTGCATCGCGAGGCCGGTATGAGCGTCGAGGACATCGAGTCGATGCTCAACCAGCACTCCGGGTTGCTCGGGCTGGCCGGTGAACGCGATTTCCGCCGGCTGCGCGAGATGATCGAATCAGGCAATCGCTCAGCGGAGTTGGCGTACGACGTGTTCATTCACCGACTACGCAAATACGTCGGCGGATACCTGGCCGTCCTGCGCCGAACGGATGCGATCACTTTCACGGCCGGCGTCGGAGAAAACGCTGCCGCGGTGCGTCTGGACGCGCTCAGCGGGCTGTCCGGGCTGGGCATCGAGATCGATGAGCAACGAAACGCCCAGCCTGCCAAGGGTGCTCGACGAATCTCGACCGACACCTCGCCGATCGCGGTGCTGGTGATCCCGACCAACGAAGAGTTGGCGATCGCGCGGGACTGCCTGAAAGTGTTGTAACTCAGGCGGTGAAGAGGTTGCCGAGGCTCTCTGCCACCAGGTTCGCCCAGTCGAGCGGCAACGTCGCGGTGACCGATAGCGGCCCACCGTCGAGGATGCTGGCCAATGTCGGATCGAAGACGGCACCGAGGTTCATGAACGCGTCAGGTGCGAGGAAGTTGCCGATACCGTCGCTACTCACCTCTCCGGTGACCGGCGCGGCGATGCCGGCGATGCTGCCCAGAATCGACATCTCGTTTTGCGCAAGGTCCCAGATGTAGGCATCGACACCGGGTTCCGTGATACCTGGCAGTGGGATGGTGCCTGCGATGTCGGTGGGAATGCTGGGGATCTCCGGAATGCTCGGGATGGTCAGGCTCACATCGCCGATCGGGGATATGTCGACTCCGGGGATCAAGTTGATCGCATCGAGGGCGCCATCGACAACGTCGATGAAGGGATTGACGACGGCGTTGAGGGTGCCGGTAACAAACGTGTTCAGGCCGCTGATCAAATCGCTGACGGCCGAATTGACCGCTGTGATCGCGGTATTGATGCCGCTGATGACATCGCCGACGACCGGTATGCCGAGCAGATTCAGATTGAGGTTCAGGGTGTCCGGCCCCAAGATCGTCAGCGCACTCGTGCCGACCGGAGCGTCGACGCCGCTGCCCGGGACCGTCGAGGTCACCGTGAGGAGCTCATCGGAGAGCGTCTGCTCCGTCTGGAGCAGCGAGGCGAGCGTGCCGGTTTCCAGCGGGGCGGTACCCAGGAAACTCGAAGATGTGCCGTCACCGAAGCCGCTGAGGTTGGTGGTGATGGTGGCGAATGGGTTTGTCAGCAAACCGAATTCAGGTGTGAGGGAGACATTGTCGTCGGCGTTGAAAGGAGCGTTCAGCGCGTAGGCATCTCCGACAGAGGGGACGACGCCAGTCAGCGGATCCGGAGCAGCCGACACCACGGGGTAGCCGTTGAGGTAGTCGTTCAAGATCGTGGTGGGCGCCAGCGAAAGGAACTTCTCCGCAGTCGTCAGGTCAGTTCCGATGTTGGTGAAGTCTGTTTGTATCGCACTCGTCGAGAAGGCGCCCCCGGTCAGCAGGTTCTGAAGCTGTGTGGAGATGGCGGTGAATTGCGTGGTGATGTCGTTCAACGAGGGGAGCATGTTCTGGTAGACGCCCTCCCAGCCCACTTGGGCGGCGTTGGAGCCAAGACCAGAGCTGAGGGCGTTCTGCAGAACCAAGCTGAACGCTGAAACTGGGTTGAGCACCGGGTCGGCGAACAGGTTCGGCATGGGCGGAAGCGGTCCCGGGTCCAACGCTCCCTGTTGGGCCGCCACCGCCGCCGAATAGGTCGCCAACGCCTGCAGTTCGGTGGTGAGGTCGCTGAACACCTTCGACAGCCCCTCGGAGTACACCGCATCGGGCAGCGAATAGATCGCCGTGGTCTGGTCGTACATGTCCATCAGCCCGTTCCAGTTGGCTGTGGTGTTGGCCATCATGTCGTTCCAGTCGACCTCGGGGAACGGGATGATGCCGTGGTCGATGTCGATGAGCTGCACCGATCGGTGCTGCAACTCGGGGACCAGCGTCGAGGCCGGAGTGACCGCGATGAGGCTTGCGGCGGCAAGCGCAATGCCGGCGGTGATTCCGGGACGACGGATCTGCGGCATAGCTACTCCTGATGACGGGAAGTCCAACATTCCGGACAGAGAGTAACTGAGAGTTAGCTGATAGATAGCCATTTTCACTTGTAGTTTTCTCAGCTAAGCGGATTACCTGCCCTGGGGCCGGCGACTTGAACTCCTGGGGGCGGGCTGGCCGGGCTGGGCATCGAGATCGATGAACAGCGAAAGGCCCAGCCCGCCAACGGGCCTCGACGAATCTCGGCCGACACCTCGCCGATCGCGGTGCTGGTGATTCCGACCAACGAATAGTGGCGATCGCCCGTGACTGCATGACAGTGGTGCGAGCGACTGGCGGCGCCGGCGGGAGATCACTGCATTTAGAGCGACAAGCCGCCTAACAGGCTGGTGAGGGTCTCCGACAGCGTCGTCCCGAGGGTCGACAGGTCAGCGCCCAGGTCAGTGCTTAGGTCAGCCGATAACGTCGTTCCCAGGCTCGACGCGAGACCCGCCAGGTCAGTGGTCAGGGCACTGCTCAGGGCGCCCGATATCGTCGACCCGAGGCCCGACAAGTCGCTGGTCAGGTCACTGGTTACCGCCGAACTCAACGTCGTCCCGAGACCCGACAAGTCAGCGTTCAGGTCGCTGGTCAGGTCACTCGTTAACGTCGTCCCCAAGGTCGACGCGAGACCCGACAGATCAGTGCTCAGATCGGCACTCAGGTCATTCGTTATCGTCGTCCCCAAGCTCGACCCGAGACCCGCCAGGTCACTGGTGAGGTCACTGCTGAGGGCACCCGCCAGCGTCGTCCCCAGGTTCGACAGGTCACCACTCAAATCAGTACTGAGCGCACTGGTTAACGTCGTCCCGAGGCTCGACCCGAGGCCCGACAAATCGCCACTCAAATCGGTACTGAGGGCGTTGGTTATCGTCGACCCCAGGGCCGACACGTCGGTGCTCAAGTCAGTACTGAGGGTGTTCGACAGCGTCGACGCGAGGCCCGACAGGTCACCACTCAGGTCAGCGCTCAGGGCAGTCGATAGCGTCGACCCCAGACCCGACAAGTCGCCACTCAAGTCAGTGCTGAGGGCGTTCGTGATCGTTGTTCCGACGCTCGACAGGTCGCCACTCAAGTCGGTACTGAGGGCAGTCGATAGCGTGGACCCCAGGCCCGACAAGTCGCCACTCAGGTCAGTACTAAGGGAACTCGCCAGCGTCGATGCGAGGCCGGATAGGTCGCCGCTCAAGTCGGTACTGAGCGAATTCGCCAGCGTCGTCCCCAGGCTCGAC
>CBAAAS010000160.1:0-2542 GCA_964658855.1 uncultured Mycobacterium sp. | reverse complement strand
ACAGGTCACTAGTCAAATCAGTACCGAGGGCAGTCGTTATCGTCGTCCCAATACCCGCCAGGTCACCGCTGAGAGCAGTCGATAGCGTCGACTCAAGGGTCGTCAGATCACCACTGATGCCGCTGGTGATCGTCGACCCAATGCTCGTTAAGTCACTGCCAAGAGCAGTCGATAGCGTCGACTCAAGGGTCGCCAGGTCACCACTGAGGTCGGTATTCAGCGCACCCGTCAGCAGCGACCCAAGGCTCGTCAGGTCGCTGCTCAGGGCGCTTGTTATCGCTGATTCGACGCCTCCCAGATCAGTACCCAGGCCGCTGATGGCACCGGTCAGCGTCGTGGCCAGACTGTTTAGCGCATTGGTTATTTCCGTGGGCAGCGCCGCCAGCAGCGACGTTATGTCGGACAGCGAGGTTCCAATGCCAAGAATCCCAAGCTCGTCCTCAGCGAATGTATTAACTGCGGTGGCTAGAGGCGTCCCGCCGAGGTTGAGGATGTCGTCAAGAAATACCGCTATCTGACCGAGGTAGTCGGTGGGCGTGGTGAAGGCAACGCTGGAAAACGAGCCGGGGTCGAGCGCATAGATCAATATCGCAAACGCTTCGGCCTCGGTGGCAGTGAGCTGGACGGCAGGCATCTTGACGACTGGCAGTGCCGGCGGCGGGGCCACCGGAGCGACAGCAATCATGCTGGCGCCTACCAGGGCAATTCCGGCGGTGGCATATGGGCGTAAGAAGTGTTGTGAGGGCAGGGCATGTCGTGGGCGTCGGGCGTGTTGCATGAGGGCGTCTCCTTTATTGAACACCAGCTGTGATGTATGTCACATCACCATGTAGTGCCCAAACACTACCTGAGATCAAGATGAGAAAATTGATGTTCTTCTCACATGAATCGATTCCGAATATCTGGATTTAATTTCTGCGGTGTTCGCCGGACATCCGAGGGGTCGGCTCTAGCAGTCCACGCGGCACCGTCACACGTCCCGATCGAGAGCAGCCTGATAAGCGTTTCTTCAGGAATTGAGTGCCTGAAGATGCCGGAGTCGCGTCCCGGTGACCGGCACGGCAAGCTGGAGTTGCTGCCCAGGTTCGCCATTTCGTTCGTGCGAGGTCCCAGGAATCAGCGCCGGGGTCTGTGACGCTGAGCAACGGGCAGCGCCCGATAAGACAGTGTCCAATGGCTGGGCATCAATACGTCGCGAGGAACGAACTTTGCCGCCTTTTTCGGCCCTCTGCACCACCATCTCAATTTCGAAGGTGCCGAAGTCGATAAGCTACGAAAATTAAGCTAATTGCCATGGCCGAAGGCCGCGGTTTACAGAAATCCCAAACTTCGCCGACCGGTTCCGACCGACGGAGTGGGGTCCGTCTGCAGCGTTTTAGCCAGCACTTCGTAGTAGACGTCGCGGAAGTCGGTAGTCGTCCTCAGGTCGCCGTGGTCGAGGTCGGTGAGGCTGGGTTCGTCGCCGTAAAAGCCGCCCTTCACTGGCGCTCCGGCGACGAACACCGGGCCGGCGGTACCGTGATCGGTGCCCTGCGAAGCGTTCGCCTTCACCCGCCGCCCGAACTCCGAATACGCAAGCAGGACAACATTCTTGCCGTATCGGTCGCCGGCCATCTGCTGCAGGAACGGGGTCACCGCCTCGTCGAGCGTCTGCAGTTGGCGCTGCTGCGTCCCCTTTTCATTGGCGTGAGTGTCGAAGCCGCCCAAACTCACCGCGTACACCCGAGTGGGCACCGCCGCCTTCACGGCCGCCGCCACCATGCTCAGCTGGCCGGCCAGCGAGTTGTGTTTCCCGTCGGACGGCGTGATCGCGCCGAACGTCGTGTCAGTGTTCCGGCTGGCACGATATGCATCGCAGACCGCCGCCATCGCCGGTGTGTCGTTGGGATCGTCAGCGCCGAGGGCATTCATCGTCGCCGCGAACCTGTCTGCTGATTCCGGCTTCTCAGATGGCGTAAGAGCTGCGGCCGTGCACTTTTCACCGACCGCAAGCGGCGGCAGCACCGAGCCGATATTGACCGCACGCAGCGGGTCGTCACCGGTGGCGTCGAGCCAGCGCCCGATCCAACCGGTGGACACCGGCTCCGACGGTGAAGCGGTCTGCCAGATGTCCATCGACCGGAAGTGGCTGTGGTCCGGTTTCGGGTAGCCCGCGCCGCGCACGATCGCGAGCGTCCGGTTGTCCCACTGCTGGGCAAGGCCTTTGAGTGCCGGGTTCAGCCCGAGCTGGTCGTCGAGGTGCAGAACATCGGCCGGGGCATAGGCCAATTCGGGTCGGGCGTCGTGATACGCGTTGTCGGAGTACGGGATCACGGTGTTGATGCCGTCATTGCCGCCGTACATCGTCAGGAGCACCAACACGCCGCTGCCCTCGGTCAGCGGTCGCTGCTCGGCCTCCTTCATCAGCTGGGGCCAGCTGACGGCGCACGCGCTCGACAACATACCGGCCGCGCCCACACCGGCGCTGGCGAGGAGAAACTTGCGGCGATTCAACTCAGGCATCGGCATTCCCGCTATGAGGTCAGGTATTCGGGCGTGTTGA
>CBAAAS010000159.1:0-6594 GCA_964658855.1 uncultured Mycobacterium sp. | reverse complement strand
TACTTCGACACCTACCTGGACTCGGTCATCGAGTCCCACGGCACGGTGATCGCCGAGATTCGCAGCGAAGTCACAGACGTCGACGGCAACCCGATCATCACCAGCGTCGTGACCATGCTCGGCGAGTCGTCCAATCCCGACGCGAACGCTGAAGCGACAATCGCGGCAATTGCATCCATTCGCGCTGGCGCTTAGGGTCAGCCGGAACTATTCAGGGGGAGTCCCAAATCATGAGCACCGATCTCACGCCAAATTTTGACGACGTGCAGTCGCATTACGACCTGTCCGACGAGTTCTACCAGCTGTTTTTGGACCCGAGCCAGACCTATAGCTGCGCCTACTTCGAGCGCGACGACATGACGCTCGCCGAGGCTCAGCAGGCCAAGGTCGACCTGTCCCTCGGCAAACTCGGCCTGGAGCCGGGCATGACGCTGCTCGACGTGGGCTGTGGCTGGGGGGCCACGCTGCGCCGCGCGATCGAGAAGTACGACGTGAACGTGGTCGGTCTCACGCTGTCCAAGAACCAGGCCGCCCACGTGCAGTCATCGTTCGACGCGCTGGATACCGAACGCTCCCGGCGGGTGCTGCTGAACGGCTGGGAACAGTTCCACGAGCCGGTCGACCGGATCGTCTCGATCGGGGCATTCGAGCACTTCGGCTTCGAACGCTACGACGACTTCTTCAAGATGGCGTGGGACGCGCTTCCGGCCGACGGCGGCACGATGATGCTGCACACCATCATCGTCCCGACCGACAAGGAATTAGAGGACCGCGGCATCAAGGTCACCATGACCCGGGCGCGGTTCGCCCTGTTCATGATGCAGGAGATCTTCCCCGGCGGACGCCTGCCGACGGCCGCCATCGTCGAGGATCACGCCAAGAAGGCCGGCTTCGAGGTCGCACTCGTCCAGCCGCTGCGCCTGCACTACGCGCGGACCCTGGACTTCTGGGCCGAGGCGCTGGAGGCCCGCAAAGACGAGGCGATCAAGATCCAGTCCGAAGAGGTCTACGAGCGCTACATGAAATACCTGACGGGTTGCGCCAACCTGTTCCGTGAGGGCGCTTGCGACGTTGCCCAGTTCACCCTGGTCAAGCCGGCGAAGTAAGAGCTCAGCCGAAAAACATATTGCGACGACCGGCCAGCAGCCGATAGAGCGTCTGCTGGATAGTCTCGCGCACCTGATCGGTCAGCTCGAAGGTCACCATCGGGTCCTCGGCGTCGGCACCCTCGTAGTGGGCGGTGTCGATCGGCTCACCGAAAGCGATGTGCCACTTCGACGGCAAGGGCACCAGCCCGGCGGGGCCGGCCAGCGGGAACAGCGGCGTGATCGGGAAGTACGGCAGCCCGAACAACCGCGCCAGCAGTCGCACGTCGGTCAGCATCGGGTAGATCTCTTCCGAGCCGACGATCGAGCACGGAATGATCGGCGCCTTGGCGCGCAGGGCGGCGCCGACGAAGCCACCGCGACCGAAGCGCTGCAGCTTGTAGCGGTCCTTGAAGCGCTTGCCCAGACCCTTGTAGCCCTCCGGGAACACCGCGGTCAGTTCGCCCGCGGCCAGCAGCCGGTGCGCATCTGCGGTGCACGCCATGGTGTGGCCGGCCTTGCGGGCGGCCGCGCTCACCACCGGCATGTCGAACACCATGTCCGCGGCCAGTAGACGCAGGTCGCGGTGTGCAGGGTGGTGGTCGTGCACGGCGACCGAGGCCATCAGCCCGTCGAACGGCAGCACGCCGGCGTGGTTGGCCACCACCAGTCCCGCGCCGGTGTCGGGGAGGTTCTCGATGCCGCTGACCTCGACGCGGAACCACGAATTGAAGAAGAACCTCAGCAGCGGCCGAACGATCGCGTCGTTGAAGTGCGGGTCGAAGCCGAATTCGTCGACCTGGTAGTCGCCGGCTAGCCGGTGTCGCAGGAAGTCGGCGACGGCACTGACCTTCTGGACGAGCTCGTTGCTCGGCTGTTCCACCTCGGCCCTAGCGCCGGCACTGCGACGGTGCTGGTCGATTTCACGTACGACAGCGGCGATCTCGTCGGCGGAGGCCCGGGTGTCGGGCTCGGAAAGCAGGGAGGGGTGCTGACGGGAAGCACGTTGCCCGGCGCGTCGCTGAGCCGCTGCTCGGCCTGAATTCCCGTGCAGCGGAATGACTTTCGCCTTCGAATCGCCTGCCATCAGTTAACCTCCCCCCGCCCTTGGTTGATTGTGGATCGGCCACCAAAGCGCTGCACTGCGGCTACGGCCCGACCTTCAATGGAGCGTACCCATTCAGGGTCGATAATGGGAGTCAAGGCGCGGCCGCGAACGTAATCGTCAAAAGCCTCCGCAGTCGACCACTTGGGGTGGTATCCGAGCTCCTGGTCCATCCGTGTGGTGTCCATCACCCGGCCGTAGCGCAGGTAGTCGAGTTGCTCGCGGCTGATGTCGGCGTAACCGTTGGCACGGCGCAGCGAATCCAGCGCCGAGAGCCCAAATCCCGGTAGCGGCAAGGCAACTCGGCCCGCCCGCCGGATCGCTTGGGACAACATGATGATTCCGCTGGCGCCGACATTGAAGGTCCCGGGTTTGCCGGCCATCACGGCGCGCTCCAGGGCGCCGAGCGCATCTTGCTCGTGTAGCAGTTGCAGCCGGGCGTCGCGGCCCAACACCGTCGGAACCAGCGGTCCGGCCAGGTAGTGGGACAGGGTGGTCTCCATCGCCGGACCGATCATGTTGGCCAGCCGCAGGATGGTCACCGAGATGTCCGGTCGGCGTCGGCCGAGCCCACGCGTGTATCCCTCGATGTCGAGGCTGTCTTTGGGAAAGCCTTCCCGGAAGGGACGCCGACTGCTGCTGTCCTCGGTGAACAGCACCGGGTCATGCGGGTTGGACCCGTAGACCTCCGAGGTCGACTTCAGCACGACGCGGCGCACCGACGGCGCCTTCTGGCAGGCGGCGAACAACTGCATCGCGCCAAGGACGTTGATTTCCTTCAACGCCGCGCCGCCACCAGATCGCGGCGCGAACGACGCCGCCGCCGCGTGGACGACGGTGTCGACGTCGCCATTTCGGATCACCTTGGCGACAAAGGGATTGCGGATGTCGGCGCGCACGAACTCGGCGCGGCCCATCCGGCGCAGCATGTCCTTGCTGGGCGCGACGGCGTCGACGGCGATGACCCGATTGATCATCGGGTTCTGCGCCAACCGGGCGGTCAGATACCCGCCGAGAAATCGGCACGCACCCGTAACCAGCACAACCTTTGGATAGTGCAAGTTATCGGTGCCGGTACCTGATTGCCCGTCCGACGATTCCACCTGGCTAGCCTAGCGACGGCAGCAGCAAGAGTTACTTACCGAGTTTTCTGCGCTGCACCCGGGTGCGGCGAAGCAGCTTACGGTGCTTCTTCTTCGACATCCGCTTGCGCCGCTTCTTGATTACTGAACCCATAACTCCGCTATCTGTGCTGGATTGCCCGACTTCTCCTCGGAACGCTGCGCGTCCCGCATCGTCGTCGCGCTGCGTGGCGTCCCGAGTCCGCCGTGGCCGGGCATGTGCAATAACCCGGTCACTCTACCCGGCAGGGCAGGCCGAACACCAAAGTGCACCGGCAGGCCCGCACGGGCTCACCGGTGCACGGGCTAGCAGCGAGCATTAGTCCAGCGTGATGCTGGACGCCCCACCGCTATCCGGCGTCGAAGTAAGAGGTCTCCAGCATGTCGTGCACGGCCTTCGCGTGTACGCGGAAGGACCGGCCGACGCGGACTGCGGGCAGCTCACCGTTGTGAACCAACCGGTAGACCGTCATCTTGCTGACCCGCATCAGTGCTGCCACTTCAGCGACGGTCAGAAATTGCGTCCGGGGCTGCTGGCCGTCTCCAGGACCTGAATCTCGTCCCGACTTACCGCCAGCCGATGGCCCGTTCATAGACGTCATCGCAACCCAATCAATTCAGGCGCCTGCAATCCCAGCGGCTTCCCCACCGCTGGCACCAATCAGGTGCATACCAGAAGGAGAATAGCGGGACTAGTGGGGTTAGTGCGACGGGTGGGGGTAATTAAATAAAATTCTATAAATTACTCAGATGTAATTCTTAGCTGCTCAGAGCGTGTTTTTGCGGCCCTTACCGCCTCGTCGACAGCAGCTCTAAAACCGTGCTTTTCCAATTCCCGCAGCGCAGCGGCGGTGGTGCCGCCGGGCGAGGTAACAATGGCGCGCAGCCGCGCCGGGGTGGTGTCCAACGACAGGTCACGCTGGGATTCCGCACCCGTGCCACGGTCCTGTTCGATGCGGTCCAGCAAAAGTGCCGCCGAGCCCGCCATCGTTTGCGCTACCAGCTCGGTCGATACCGCGCGGCTCAGCCCCACACCGACCCCGGCATCCACCAACGCCTCGATCATCAGGAAGAAATACGCCGGACCCGACCCGGAGACGGCCGTAACGGCGTCCATGTGCTCCTCAGAGACCGTCAGCACCGCCCCGACCGAGTCGAACAGCGCTGCGACCTCCTTGAGCTGCTCAGGGGTCGCAAACCGGCCCGCAGCGATGGCGCTGATCCCCGCGCCCACCAATGCCGGTGCGTTGGGCATCACCCGCACCACCGGAGTGCCGGCCAGCAGCTTGGATTCCAGGTACGCCGTCGTCACTCCGGCCGCGACGGAGATGAACACCTGATCGGGGCTGTCGTGGGCGGCGTCGGCGGTCACCTTGCCGATCTCGCCGATCGTCGCGCCGACATCGGAGGGCTTGACCGCGATGATCACGAACGTCGCGTTCTCCACCGCGTCGGGCAACGAGGTCACCAGCACGCCATAGGTATCGGCGAGGTAGCGGGCACGCTCGGGCGTCCGCTCGGCCACCACGAGGTCCTTGACCTGCCGTCCGGCCCGCAGCAGGCCCGACAGCAGGGCTTCGCCCATGCTTCCCCCACCGACAAGCGCAATTCTGGCCATCGGTCCAGCATGGCAGACCTGTGCGACTTTTTTCGGCTAGGGCGCGGGGCTGGGCGCGGGCACCATCGCCAGCTGACGGCTCTGCACGATGATGCGGCCTTGCGAGTCGACGACGGTGTGGTCTTCGTCGAACCAGTCCTGGCCGATCTGCATACAGGTGCACACCACCCGCAGCCAGCCGTCGGCCGGCAGGCCGCGCAGGTAGGACGTCAGCTGGACGGTCGGCGCCCAGCCGGTGCGGTTGACGGCGAAACTCACCGGCGCCGAGATGTCGCCGCACATCAGCGCGAACAGCACGTCGGGGGCCACATCGCGTGGGCGCACCCAGTTCTGGATCACCGGCGGCCTGCCGTCGGTGGAGATGCCTAGCGTGGAGGTCAGCGTCCGCACCTCGCAGCCCTCGGCCAGGTTGACCAGCCCGGACAGCCGGTGGCCGGGGCCGATCGGCACCACATCGTCGGGCGGTTCGGGGTCCATCAGGCCGACCGCCGGATTGGCCGACAGCAGCGGCGGCGCCATGTGCTCGGGCTCCCCCAGCGTGACAACGGCATGCACGGCGGCGCGGTCACCCTGGATCAGCTCGACATCGACCACGCTGATCCGGCGCCCGCGCTTTCGCATCGAGGTGACCAGCCGCATCGCGCCGGGATCGGGCGCCGACAGGAAACTGGCCGAAACCGCAACCGGCTCAACGGGTCCACCGTGGGCAGTGCGAGCGGCGTTGGCGCACAACGCAACCATCGCGCCGCCGTGCACTTTGGGCCCGATCGTCCAGTACTTGTTGAGCTCGCCTTCATAGACGCTGTGCACGCCGTCGGTCTCGATCTCGCGAAGCTCCATCGCCTCGGTGAATAACGCGGTCAACGTGTGGGAGTCCCTTGTTCTCAGCGCAACAGGTGCGTGCGAGCGAATTGCAACGACTCGGCCAGCATGGCTTCGCGCTCGTGGACCGACCGCGCCGACGACGTGGACACCTCCAGCACCACGTGGCCGGCAAAGTCACCGGTGGCCAGCATCTCGCATACCTCGACCACCGGCTGGTTGCCGGTGCCCGGTGTCAGGTGCTCATCGGCGGGTAGGCCGGTGCCGTCGCACAGGTGCAGGTGCACCAGGCCCGAGCCCATCCGCTCCGCCATGTCCAGCGCATCGGTGCCCGCAGTCGCGGAGTGCGAAAGATCCAACGTGTAGTGCGCGTGGTTGCCGTCCAGCGGGTCGTAGGACGGGGCGAATGCCGAGATCCCCGGCCCGGGTCCGCCACCGCGTCGGCGCATCCGCTCTATGCTCTGGCCCGGGAAGAACCGGTCGGTGCGGAACGGGAACATGTTCTCCACGGCCACCAGCACGTCGCCGGCGGCCTCCAGTTCGGCCACCTGATCGCTGAAGCCGTCGACGTAACGGCGCTGCCAGCGGAACGGCGGATGCACGACAACAGTCTGGGCGCCGAGCTTTTCAGCAGCCCGTACGCTGCGGTCCAGCTTCGCGATCGGGTTGGCGCCCCAGACCCGCTGCGAGATCAGCAGACATGGCGCATGAACCGAAAGCACCGGCATCCGATATTTTCGCGAGAGTTTCGCCACGGCGTCGATGTCTTGACTGACCGACTCGCCCCAGACCATCAGCTCGACGCCGTCGTAGCCGAGATTGGCCGCGAATTCGAAAGCGGCC
>CBAAAS010000158.1:0-6604 GCA_964658855.1 uncultured Mycobacterium sp. | reverse complement strand
CGGTGGTTGTTCTTCGGCACAGTGCCGACGGTCTGGCTGCAGGAGCACATCAAGATGGCGCAGCCACCGTGGTGGGAAGTCATCATCAGCAGCATCTACATGTCGTTTTTCGTGTTGCCATACGTGGTCGCCGGGGTGCTCTGGCTCTACAACCGGACCGAGTGGGCGGCGTTCGTGCGCCGGTTCGTCGGGCTTTCTTTCGCCGCGCTCGCGGTGTACGTGGTGATGCCGGCCGCGCCGCCGTGGGCCGCCGCGAGTTGCACACCGGCCGATGTCGCCGGTGGACCCTCCAACCCGCCCTGCATGTTCCGCGGTCCCGCGGGTGTACCCGACGGCGGACTGCTGGGCGCGATGCACATGAGCCAGCCCGATGCCCACCAGTTCGTGGAGCGGATCTCCACCCGCGGCTGGGGAACGCTGCATCTGCAGTCGGCCGGAGCGCTGCTCGACTCCGGACAAGCCAGCGTGAACCTGGTCGCCGCGATTCCATCGCTACACGCCGCGGTGACGGCGATGATCTCGATGTTCCTGTGGCGACGGGTCAGTCGCGGGTGGCGCCCGCTGCTAGTGGCCTACCCGTTGGCGATGGCCTTCGTTTTGGTGTACTCCGCAGAGCACTTTGTTGTCGATATCCTGCTGGGCTGGGCGCTCGCCGCCGCGGTGTCAGTGGCGATGAGCCTTGCCGACTCATGGTGGTCGCGCCGCCGCGCGTCGAAATCAGCCACCGCTGCCCTGGCTCAGCCAGCGGGCGATCTTGGCGGCGGCCTCACCGTAGAACACCCGATAGACCTGCTCGGCGACGTAGCCGATGTGCGGGGTGGCGACCACGCCGGGCAGCGCTCGCAACGGATGCCCGGTCGGCAGCGGCTCGGTGTCGAAGACATCGAGCGCGGCACCGTCGATACGCCGCGCCCGCAGCGCCTCGACGAGAGCCGACTCGTCGACAATCGGACCGCGGGAAGTGTTGACTAGCAACGCCGTTGGCTTCATCAGCGCCAGTTCTTCAGCGCCGACCAGACCGCGGGAGCGTTCGCTGAGCACCAGATGGATCGTCAAGACGTCGGCGGAGGCGAACAACTCGTCCTTCGACACATAGGTCGCGCCGGCTTGTTCGGCGGCCTCCGGGGTCAGGTTGGTGCTCCAGGCGATGATGTCCATGCCGAACGCCTTGCCGACCTGCGCGACCCGGCTGCCGATGCGGCCCAGCCCCAGGACCCCCAACACGGTGCCGCCGAGTTGGCGGCCCACGGAGGTCTGCCAGCCGCCATCGCGCACCGATACCGACTCGTCGACGATGCGGCGGGCGGCTCCCAGGATCAGCGCCCAGGTGAGCTCGACCGTCGACTCGACGTAGCCGCCGGTGGTGCTGACGTAGATGCCGCGCTCCTTGGCCGCCACGACGTCGATCGACGCATTGAACGGCCCCGTCGAGGCGATCATCTTCAGCCGCGGCAACCGTTCGAGCACGCCCCGCGGTAGCGGCGTGCGCTCGCGCATCACGCACACCACGTCGAACGGCTCGAGTCGCTCGACGAGGGCGTCCGGATCGGCGACGTGGTCGTTGAACACGGCGATCGTGGCCCCGGAGGCCACCTCCGACCAGTCAGCCATGCTCAACGCAACGTTCTGGTAATCGTCGAGAATCGCTACCTGCATCGTGTCAATTTCGCACATCAGGTTTGACCGGCTCCCCTCGCGGGTAATTGTTCCGACGCGAAGCGAGATGTCTCAGACGAGGGAGTTGGAATATGGGTGCCCACGACAAAGTGAGCAACAAGATCGACGACGTCGCCGGCAAGACCAAGGAAGCATTTGGCAAGGCCACCGGTGACGACAGCACGGAGGCCGAGGGCAAGCTCGATCAGGCGAAGGCCAGCGTCAAGGACGCAGTCGAGAACGTGAAGGACGCCTTCAAGAAGTAGTCACACAAGCCAGCACAGAGGACGGCCACCGGTGGATTCGACCCCGGTGGTCTTCCGCTTTTCTGGGTGACTTTCCGTTTTGAAAATCCCGAGGCCCGCAACCGCCCGGCGTGGAATCGGCGTCAGCGGGTAACCAGCACCGTATGCCAACCGTTTCTCGCCAATTTTCCGTGAAGCCGCCGCCAACCCAAGTCGTCGAATACCTCAAAGACTTCGGAAACGCCGAAGAGTGGGATCCCGGCACCCAGACGTGCACCAGGAAAGGCAGCGGTCAGGTTGCCGAGGGCACGACATGGCACAACGTATCCAAGATCTTCGGAGTGACCGCCGAGCTGACTTACACCCTGAAGGAACTGACGGAATCGAAACTGGTTTTCGTCGGCGAGAACAAGTCCTCGACATCGCGGGACGCCATCACGGTCGATCCCGCGGGAACGGGTTCCCGGCTCACTTACCGAGCTGATTTGACGATGAAGGGTGCAGCCAAGGTGCTGAACCCGGTCATGAAACTTGTCTTTGAAAAACTGGCGAACGACGTTGAGAAGCAAATGACGACAGTGTTGAACGGTCTCACCGCGAAGCAACACAAATGATCGGGACAGTTATCGGGTCGATTGTCATCGGCTTGATCGTTGGAGCGCTCGCGCGCCTCATCCTCCCGGGCAGGCAGAACATCGGTGTCGTCGTCACTGTTCTGCTTGGCGCGATCGGGTCGTTTGTCGGTTCTTGGCTTACCTACAAACTGATCTTCCCCTCGGAGCACAGCGGATTCGGCCTCACCGCTTTCCTGGTCGGCATTATCGTCGCCGTCATTCTGATCGCCATCTATGTGGGCATCACCGGTAAGCGCGGCAGCGCTAAGCGCTGATCCAGTGTTCGCCGGAGGAATGGCCGTCGGCGGGTTCGTTGACGGCGAAGACAAACGGCGCAAACACCACTTCACGACCGTCCGGATCTCGGTAGGTGACCGCTCCTGTCGCTGCCCAATATGGATGGGAATCAACGGGTTCGGCCCCGGACTCGGCGAGTCTGATCGTTGCCCGCTGCTGAGCGGCGGCGTCGGGAAAATACAGGCACAGTTGCTCGTGGCTGTCGACCGCGATGGGTTCGGTGGCCTCGACTATCTCGAACGTCAGGGTTGATCGGGGCAAGCCGAATATCGCGCCGTTGCTGCCAAAGCTTTCAGCGAATGTCGCGCACAGCGGTAGGCCGACCAGGTCACGGTAGAAGCGGACAGTCTCGTCGAAATGCGCTGAGCGGCGGGCGAATCGGAGGGCGCCGATTGAGGCCAGTTCCGGAGGCCAAGATGCTTGCGGTTGAGTCATGCCGATCACGCTAGAACCTCAACTATTGTTCAGGTCAAGTGGCCCGAACGTCATCGCAGGAATTCGAGCACGGCGGTACTGAAAGCGGACGGCGCCTCCAGGTGCGGCACGTGGCCGACGTCAGGCACCCCGACGAAGCGCGCACGGACCATCTTGCCCGCCCACTCCTTCGCCAACTCGGCGATGTTGCCCCTCTTCGCCTGGTCCGCCGGTGCGGTGTACTTCGCACCGACATATGTGCGATCCGAGGTACCGCAGACGAACAGCGAGCGCGTTTCCAGTGAGGCGACGAAGTCGACGGCCGGTTCGTTGAGCAGTAAGTCGTAGCCCGCCGCTGAGCTTTGCACCCAGCGTTCGAATTCCGGCCCCCGGGCGATGGCCTCCCTAACGGCGACGAACGGCTCGACGAACCTGGGATCCTTATCGACGAAATAGTGGGCCATGAAATGGCGGAACTGATCGGATGACATCGAGCGCTCGTCTTGTGCCCAGTCCTCATGACGCACTTGCCGAGTCAGTCCGTTCCGATAGTCCTCGAGCCCCATCGGATTTTCCAGCACCAGCGCCTGCACCCGTTCGGGCAGCATCCGCGCCATGTGCATCCCCACCAGCCCACCCGTCGAATGTCCCACCAGCGCAACGGAATCGACTTTCAAGTGATCCAGCAACGCCCGCAGGTGGGCCACCAGCGAAGCCGCAGTCAGCGTCGACGGCTTGGTCGACTTCCCCCAGCCGACCAGATCCGGAACCACGACCCGGTAGCCGTTCTGGCGCAAGACGTCGATGACTCCCGCCCAATACGCGCCGAAGAAGTTCTTGCCATGCAGCAAAAGCGCTGTGCTCTTGGGGTTCACGAGTTCGGGTGCGATGTCCATGTACGCCAGCCGCGCATAGCGTTCCCAGTCCGGCGCCGGACGGTCGATCCATGCCGCCTCCGCGACATGCGTCACGTCCAGAAACTGCACGGGGTACGGATAGGGGTAGTTTTCCAAACCGATACCGAGGATGTCGCCGACAGGCCAGGGTACGGCCGGGTTGTCGTCGTGATGCGTGGCTGATTCCGCGTGGCACCCGGCGACGAGCAGTCCGCCCGCTGCCAGCGCCCCACCCAACATCTGTCGCCGGCGCATCATCAACCTCAGGAGGCCGCGTCGATCGCGGTCGTGGCTGTGACGCTGACACCGTGTGCCATTGAGGATCGCGCCGGGCGCATAGGCGATCAGTGCCTCTCGGTCGAGGTTGCCGGTGGTATGTCCATTCTGTTCTACCGTGTTCAATGCCTTCATGAGCCATCAGATCCGCGTCGAGATATCCGACGATCACGTCGCCACAGTCGAGTTCGAGCGCGGCCCGCGCAACCATTTCGACGCCGCCCTGATCGCTGGGCTGGCCGACACCTTCGAGAGACTTGACGCCGATCCGGATGCGCGCGCAATCGTGCTCTGCTCGGCGGGCCGGCACTTCTGTGCGGGCGCCGATCTGCCGGGCGCTCTGAGCGGAAACCAGCCGACTGTGGCGGGATCCACGGGCTCGCTCTACGGAGAAGCGGTGCGACTGTTCGCGGCCCGTACCCCGATCGTTGCGGCCGTGCAGGGCGCAGCGGTGGGTGGCGGTCTCGGACTGGCGCTGGTGGCCGACTTTCGCGTCGCCGGGCCGTCCACCCGCTTCATCGCGAACTTCAGCCGACTCGGCCTGCACCAGGGATTCGGTATCACGGTCACGCTGCCGGCAGTGGTCGGGATACAGCGCGCTCAGGAGTTGCTGTACACCGGTCGCGAAGTGCCGGGAGGTGAAGCGGTCAGCATCGGTTTGTGCGACCGGCTGGCCGGTGACGACGTGGTGCGATCCGCGGCTTATGCCTTCGCTGCCGAGATCGCTGCGAGCGCCCCACTCGCCGTGGAGTCGATCCGGCAGACGTTGCGTGGAGATCTGGCCGATCGGGTCCGTGTCGCGACGGTCAAGGAACAAACCGAGCAGATCCGGCTGGCGGCGACAGCGGATTTCGTCGAAGGAGTGTCAGCCACCGCCGAGCGACGCCAACCCCGCTTCGCAGGTTCGTGACCGGTCAGCCGGCCCCCTTGCCGTTGTCGACTCGATAGACAGCGCCGTGGATTGCGGTCGCGGCGTCGCTCGCCAAGAACGCGATCACGTTCGCCACCTCGAGAGGCTGCATGAAGCCACGCGGCGAGGCTGTTCGCATGATGAGGTCGTAGTTCGGGTTTTCCGGTGCGGTGAACTGTTCGATCTGCGGTGTGAGCATGCCGCCGGGACAAACGGCGTTGACCCGCAACCGATCCGCGGTGTACTCGACCGCCAGGGCACGGGTGAGACCGATCAATCCATGCTTGGCGGCACAGTAGCCCGCCGAATACGCCTGTCCCTCGACGCCGGCGATCGAACTGACATTGACGATGCTGCCGCCTCGCTCTAGCAGATGGGGCAACGCGGCACGGCACAGGTGGAAAGGCCCGCTCAGGTTCACCGCAAGGTCCTCGGTCCAGTCGTCGACGGTCATCGACTCGGTCCGGCGCATCTGGTGTCGCCCTGCGATGTTGATCAAGACGTCCAGACCGCCCCACTCGCGGACGCACTGTGCGATCGCGTCTGCACAAGCCTGCGCCGATGCGATGTCCACCGATGCGTACGAGCCACGACCGACATCGGCGAACACCTCGGCCAGCCGTGCGGTGTCCCGACCTATACCGAAAACCGTTGCGCCCTGGCGTGCTAGCAGTTGTGCCGTCTCAGCGCCGAGACCCGACGATGCGCCGGTTACGAATGCGATCTTGCCGTCCAGCGTTGTCATCTCGTTGCCTCACCAGCCTGGCGCACCCCGGTACGAGCGCATCCGCGTAACGCTACCGCGCAACAGCCCAAGGGAGGCAAGCATTCTCGGTCCGATCAGCTCCACCATGGGCTCGGCCCGCAGTCTGCGGCGAAAGCGACGCGCGGCGACCAACACGAGCAAGTTGACCGTTCGCTTTCCGAGCGCGACCCGGCTTGTTCGCTTCCTCCACGTCGGTGGAGGCAAACTCGCGCGTCGGCCGCAGTAGTAACCGGCGGACATCGCCAGCGCGAGAGCAGCGAACGCCGCGAGCACCATCATGGTGATGAGCATTTCTGGTCATCATCGCGGTGAGGTCACACGCGGGACACACCTCGGCCAATAACCGAAGTGAAACTCTCAGACGAGGTCGGTGTCGAGGCGCACGGCGACGTAACCGATGGGTATACCGGTCCACATCGCGATGCACTCGCGTGCTGCCACCTCGACTGCGGCACGACGGCCGGTACGGGTGGTTCGGCCGATTTCGGGGATCTGAATCATCCACCCGTCGGCGTCGCGAGTGACTTCGA
>CBAAAS010000157.1:0-6606 GCA_964658855.1 uncultured Mycobacterium sp. | reverse complement strand
TCCACCAAAACGCCGGGATAGCCTGACTTTTGCCGCGCATGCTCGATCTGCAACCCATGCCAGGCGGCGTCGCCGGCAAGGAGCACCCATCCACGCTTTGTATGCGCGAACACCCCGACGCTGCCGGGAGTGTGTCCCGACAGATCGACCAGAATGATGGAATTGTCGCCGAACAGGTCGTGCGATCTGGTGAATGTCGACACTGGTGGGCCGTCAAGCTCATAGTCGATCAGTGGGCGATCACGCAGCGAATCGCGGACGCCGCCGACCGGCGCGACGGGCCCGGCGTTCACCCATTCCCGTTCAGTTCGATGCAAATGAACCGGCAAGCCGGGGAAATCCAGCAGGCCGCAGATGTGATCCCAATGGGCGTGCGTGGGCAACGCGAAATCCGGTGGTGGCACAGCGGTTAACTGTGCCAATCCACTTATTGTCGCAATGGCGTCGGTCGGTGGATGCACCGCCAGCCGCAGTGCCGCCGGCAGCTGGGCGATGGCCCGCTGCTCGACATCCACGCATAGAGCGGGATCGACGATGAACGTGGCGTACGGGTGGCGGAGGACAAATGACGTCATCGCATTCTCGATGCGGGCCGGCGAGAAGGTGCCCTCGACGATCGCGGCGGTCGGCACCGAGCGGGGGATCTGGGGTAGTGCCGTGATCGTGACGGTGGTCCCGGGGTCGGGCAGTCCGGCGTCGACAACGCTGCGGATGAACCGCTGATCGACCCGCCGGGGCCGCAACGACCCCCGGATCAATCCCACTGCGGCTGAGCAGCATTGACGCAGACTCGGCGATCGCACCGGATCAGACATCTGTCATCTCCACCCGCACGATGACGCTGTCGGACCAGACGCGGGCCTGACGTGAGCGCCGGAGTTTCTCGCCGAGGCAGAGATCCCGGTGGACATTGGTGATGCCCGGGACCTTTATCAGCGGCACAATGTTCCACTGCCAGCCATAGCGTCGGTGTAGCACGCGGTTGGCCTGCTCGGCTTCCGCGCCGGCAAGAATCACGGCCTGTCCGGCCAGCGCTGCCACGCCCGGCCGGATGCGTCCCCGGTGGTCGCAGGCCGCGAGTACGACGTCGGGACGGTTGGCCAACCGCCTGGTCTTGGGGCCGACCTTGGTGCGGAACACGACCTGTCGGCCGTCGATCGCGAACCAGACCGGGGTGTCGACGGGGGTGCCGTCACCGCGGAATGACCGCAGTCGGGCGTATCGGGCGCGGCTGAGTTGATCAGGGCTGTGTCTGTACATGACCCCAGTCAACGACTTAGAGTTGACTCTAAGTCAAACTTTTGATCTGGAAGGACGTCGTGGCTACCGGACTGACCATCGGACATGTGGCCGAAGCAACCGGCGTTGCGGCAACCACGCTGCGCTATTACGAGCAGATCGGCCTGGTCCCGGTGCCGGACCGGGTGGGTGGACAGCGTCGTTACGACGAATCGGTGCTGGCCCGCCTGGAGGTGATCGGGTTGTGCAAATCTGCCGGTTTCGCGCTCGACGAGATCCAGGTGCTGTTCGCCGACGACGCACCCGGGCGTCCCGCGAGTCGCGCACTCGCCGAAGCCAAGCTCGCCGAGATCGATGCGCGGATAGCGTCGTTGACCCGAGCGAGGGGCGTCATCGAGTGGGGGATGCGGTGTACCTGTCCGTCGATCGACGCGTGCACGTGCGGCATTCACCCGCCGAAGGCGGCGTGACCGTCGAGTGTGACGCTAACTGCGCACTCGCGGCCGACTGTGACAACAGCGTCACACTCGCGCCACGGTGGGACTCGGATCTTTGTAGACGACACCGGCTTTCATGACGAAGTCCACGTTGCCGGTGACGTCGATATCGGTGAAGGGATCACCGGGCATCGCGATCAGGTCCGCGACCTTACCCTCGGCGATCACCCCGAGGTCGTCGAGGCGCAGCAGTTCGGCTGCCACGCTGGTCGCCGCTTGCAAAGCCCGCAGGGGGGTGATTCCGGTGGACACCAGCATCGGGAATTCGCGCCAGTTCTCGTGATGCGGAAACATTCCGGCGTCGGTGCCGAACGCGATCCGAACGTCGCTGGCGGCTAGCCCCTCAGCGGCATCCAGCAGCGCGCCGCGGTATTTCGCGAATTTTTGGCGTGTGTACTCCGGAAGGAGGGCCATGCTCGGATCGTCGTCGCCGTCGCGGGCTTTGGACACGATCACGTATTGCGTGGGCACCATGAACACCCCGGCGTCCTGCATCATCGTCAGCGTCTCCGCCGAGGCGAGGTTTCCGTGTTCGATGCTGCGCACGCCGGCTCGTACAGCGCGCTGAATACCCTCGTCGCCGTAACTGTGTGGGGTGACCGGGACGTCGAGGTCCCTGGCCGTCGCCACCAGGACGTCCATTTCCTCCTGGCTGTAGGTGGCGTGCCCAGGGTCGTCCGACGGTGAGGCGAAACCGCCGGTGGCGCCGAACTTGATCCAGTCGGCACCTGCCCGGATCTGTTGCCTGACCCGGGTGCGGATTTCGTCGCTGCCATCAGCCGACATCAATTCCAGTGGCCGGCAACATCCTTGGTATTCGTCGGCAACCATCCCGCTGAAGTCGCCGTGGCCGCCGCGCGCCGAAATCAGATGTGGCGCGACCACCATTCGCGGGCCGACGACGAGCCCGGCCGCCACCGCGTTGCGCAGATCGATGGTGGGGTAGTCGACGTCGCCGCAACCCAGGTCGCGCACGGTGGTGAACCCGTTGTTCAGAAGTGCCCGCAGCACCGGCAGTGCTTTCAGCGTTTTCGTGGTGCTCGAGTCCAGCGCCTGCATCAACCCCACCGGCGGAGTCAACGTGACATGGGTGTGGCAGTCGATGAACCCCGGCGTCACGGTGTGCCCGGGAAGATCCAGCACCCGCACCTCGGGAGGCGCCTCGATCACCTCGGCGACGCGCTGAATCCGCCCGTCTACCACCAACACCTGACGCGGTTGCGCCTGTGCGGAAATTCCGTCCCACACGTTTGCACCCGTGATCAACGTCGTAGACATTGTGGTCATCGTGATCACCTTTCAGAAGCGGTAGCGCAGGATGCGCGCTGCGCGGGCACCGGATTTGGTCTTACCCATCAGCCGCGTCGACACCCGAGCCGCAGTCGGGTAGAAATCGATCTCCGGCACGTGCGACAGGCTTGTCTCTTCGATCAGCCGCAACCGGGGGCTCCAGCCTTCCGGAACGCGCGCATCACTGAAACCCCGGTATTCCCATTGGTTTCCGACGGCGCTGAAGACAATCTTCATCGCCGCGATGTTGAGGGGGCTGACTCGTCCGTAGTCGTTGATCGCCAGTTCGCCGGACCGGAAGTGTTGAGGAATGTGGCGGAACAAATTGACGATCACCGCCTCGGAGACGAACGCCAGCAAGCCGTCGGCGATCAGCATGGTGGGCCGATCGGAGGGGATCTGGTCGGTCCACGAGTCGTCGGCCAGCGATACCGCCACCGAATGCGCGTGGTCGTCGGCGGGCACCACCTGCTCGCGCAGCGCAATGACATTGGGCAGGTCGACGTTGTACCAGTCAACGGTCGGCGGCGGCGCGACCCGCTGCATGGGCGTTGCCAAACCTGCGCCGAGGTCGACGACGACGGCGTCGGGATGCTCGAAGATGAAGGTGCGGGCCCGGTCGTCGAGTAATTTCGCCCGCAGCGCGGTCTGACGGATAGCGCTGGCCGGCACACCCAAACCGTCGAAGTCGTAGTCGATTTTGCCGACGATGTCGTCGGCAAGGGTGTCGCCGAGTATCGGCCTGGGCCAACGGCTGTCGACCGCTCGGGCGTACTGGGTGACGAATGCGGTCTGCTCGACGGGCGTCAAGCCGGTGATCGCAATTCCCATACCGGCAACGTACTCCCAGGACTAGCCTCGGCTGCGTGAACGATTCGAAACCCAGCAGGCCGACCACTATGTGCGACGCGTTCCAGCGGGCCGCGGCGATAGCGCCCGACGCCGTCGCGCTCCGCACCCCTGGCGATACCCAGACACTGACCTGGCGGGAGTACGCGGCGGGAGTGCGTCGGGCCGCTGCAGGGTTGGCGGGCATCGGGGTCCGGCGCGGCGACACGGTGTCGCTGATGATGGCCAACCGGATCGAGTTCTATCCGTTGGAAGTCGGCGCCCAGCACCTCGGCGCCACCTCGTTCTCCGTCTACAACACCCTGCCGGCCGAGCAGTTGACCTACCTGTTCGACAACGCGGGCACCAAGGTCGTCATCTGTGAGGCGCAGTACGTCGACCGGATCCGGGCCAGCGGTGCGGCGCTCGACCACATCGTGTGCATCGACGGTGCACCCGAGGGAACGATGTCGCTCGACGAGCTCTACGCCGCCGCTCCGGACGATTTCGATTTCGACGCGGCCTGGCGCGCGGTGCACGCCGACGACGTGATCACGCTGATCTACACCTCGGGGACGACGGGCAATCCCAAGGGTGTCGAGATGACGCACACCAACCTGTTGTTCGAGGCCGATGGTCTCGCCACCGTCTTGGATGTCGGGCCGGACGATCGCACCACGTCTTATCTGCCGTCGGCACACATCGCCGACCGCATGATGGGGCTGTACAACCAGGAGATGTACGGCCTCCAGGTCACTGTGGTGTCCGACGTTCGCGAGATCGCGGTTGCACTGGCCGACGCCCGGCCAACCGTGTGGGCCGCGGTTCCGCGCGTGTGGGAAAAGCTCAAGGCCGCAGTCGAATTCGCGGTTAACCACGAGCAGGACGAGACGAAGCGTCAAGCATTGCAGTGGGCGCTGTCGGTCGCCGCCAAACGCGCGGCGGCATTGGTCGCCGACGAGCCGCTGTCCGACGATGTGGCGGCCGAGTGGGCGCAGGCCGACGATCTGGTGCTGTCGAAACTGCGGGAGAAGTTAGGGCTCGACCAGCTGCGCTGGGCGGTGTCGGGGGCCGCGCCCATCCCGAGGGAGACGCTGGCTTTCTTCGCCGGCATCGGCATCCCGATCGCCGAGGTATGGGGCATGTCCGAGCTGAGTTGTGTTGCGAGCGTGAGTCATCCAGATGAGGCGCGACTGGGTTCGGTGGGCAAGCTGCTGCCCGGGCTGGAGTCCAAGATCGCCGATGACGGCGAGTATCTGGTCCGGGGACCGCTGGTGATGAAGGGCTACCGTCGGGAGCCGGCCAAAACTGCCGAGGCGGTCGACGCCGACGGTTGGTTGCACACCGGCGACATCTTGGAAGAGGACGCCGACGGCTTCTTGCGGATCGTCGACCGGAAGAAAGAGCTGATCATCAACGCAGCGGGCAAGAACATGTCGCCGTCCAACATCGAGAACACGGTGAAAGCGGCCTGCCCGATGATCGGGGTGATGCTCGCGATCGGCGACGGACGTCCTTACAACACTGCATTATTGGTATTCGACGCCGACTCGGTCGGCCCCTTCGCGGAACGGCACGGAATCGCCGACGCGTCGCCCGAAGCGTTGGCGGCCCACCCGGAGGTGCTCGCACAGATCTCGGCGGGGGTAGCCGACGGCAACACGAAATTGTCGCGGGTGGAGCAGATCAAACGTTTCCGGGTGCTGCCGACGCTGTGGGAGCCGGGCGGCGACGAGATCACCCTGACGATGAAGCTGAAACGTCGCCCGATCATGGCGAAGTACGCGGCCGAGATCGAGGACCTGTACGCGAGCGAGCCGGGCCCCGATATCTACGAGCCGGCACGGGTATCAACGACCCAACCGGCCTAGATTCAGCTGGCCTTCCGTCGGTCCCGGTGGGCAAGGATGGCGGTCGCTAGTCCGCGTCGCCGGGTGCTGCCGTCGATCGCCGTTGCCGGCAAGCGCTTTTCCGGGTATCGAAACTTGTGCTCCGATGCCGTCTCCGGGGCGTCGTCGGAGGTAGCCGACATGAATCCCACCGGCAGCGCCAATTTGCAGATGGTGCGCACCGTCGTCCAGTACTGGCGAAGGAAAGACGCTGTCGTGTAAGGCAAGTCGTACTTGTCGCACAATGCGCGCACGCGCACCGAGATCTCCGGCAGGCGATTGCTCGGCAGATCGGGGAACAGGTGATGTTCGATCTGGTAGCAGAGGTGGCCGCTCATGAAGGACAATACGGGGCCGGCCTGGAAGTTTGCGGTGCCCAACATCTGGCGCAGGTACCACTCCGGTTTTGTCTCGTTTTCCAATACCGATTCGTTGAATTTCTCTGCGCCATCGGCGAAATGGCCGCAGACGATGACGATGTATGCCCACGCGTTGCGAAGCCCGTTGGCCACCACGTTGGATCCGAGGACGCGCCGCCACCGGCGGAAGCTCAGGGCTGGAAAGACCACGTAGTCCTTGGTGGCCTGACGAGCCATCTTGTGCAGCAGTGCTGTCTTATGGGCATCCTTACCGGCCTGGGTCTTTTCGGCCTCCTGTATCGAGTACAGGTCGTGAAAGGCGACGCCCCATTCGAAGCAGGCAGCCAGCAGCACCGCGCGCAACGGCTGGAACAGATTACTCGGCGTCCACTCCTGGTCGCGGGTAACCCGCAACACTCCGAAACCGAGGTCATCATCCACGCCGACCACATTGGTGAACTTGTGGTGGCGGTGGTTGTGCGAGGACCGCCAGTGCGATGAGGG
>CBAAAS010000156.1:0-6630 GCA_964658855.1 uncultured Mycobacterium sp. | reverse complement strand
TGACCGGTTTCGTCATCTTCGACTATGCGGACCGCTTCGCGGAGGGTGCGACACAGTTGGCGACGTGGTTGCACACCGGCGAACTGCGATCGTTCGAGCATGTTGTCAACGGCGGTGTAAGGGACTTTCCCGATGCCTTCTTCAAGCTCTTCCGCGGCGAGAACACCGGCAAGCTGATTCTGGCGCTCAAGGACCACCCGCCTAGCTGAGACCAAGCCCGCACGTTGACTGCGGCCGCCGGTGCGGGTGGCTGGCTTGCCGGTTGAACTGAAAGGCGACCGGCTATACCCCGAAACCGCCGAATCCCACGTGCGGCAGTTCGAGCCGCGCTGGGAGGGCCGCGTCGCGGTCGCACTTTGGTGCGGCATGTCCAGCCGTGTGATTACAGAACCCCCATGCCACCATCGACGAGTAGCGAGGCCCCAGTCACATAGTTACTTTCGTCTGACGCGAAGAACAGCGCAGCGTTGGCTACGTCCTCTGGCTTTCCAAGCCTCCCCATCGGGGTGAAGTTCATCATCATTTCCAGTGTGGCTTCTGGAGAAGTCGCACCGAACTTCGGGCCGAGGACCTGATAGCCGTATTCGCTCATGGCCGTCTCCATCTGCCCGGGATGGATTGCGTTGCAGCGAATGTTCTCTTTCGCGCCATATTGCGCGACCGACATCGTCAGCTGTTTGATGCCCGCTTTGCTGACACCGTAGGCAGTCTCGAACCATGTGCCTTTGAAGGCGGCGATGGAGGAAACATTGACGATCGACCCACCACCTGCGCGACGCAGCGCGGGAATCGCAGATTTGCATCCGAGGAATGTTCCCGTGACGTTGACCGCCTGTACGCGATTGAAATCGTCAAGAGGGGTTTCTTCAGGGCTTCCTTTCTCCAGGTCGCCCAGTATCCCGGCGTTGTTGACCAGGATGTCGAGCTTGCCGTGACGTTGCTCCGCCTCGGCGATTATTTCGGTCCACTTCGACTCGTGGGTCACGTCCTGCACAAGGCCGAGGCAGCCGAGTGCATCTGCCGCGTTCGATATGGCGTCTCTGTTGACGTCGGTGATGATGACGTGAGCGCCTTCGCGGCCGAACACGCGGGCGATTGCTTGTCCGAATCCCCCTGCGCCGCCGGTAATCACCGCAACCTTGCCGGCGAGTCGGTCGCTCATAGCGTTCTCCTTTGATGTGTTATCGCCCGATTAGCGGGAGTGGATGAAGTCATCAGCGAATCGCTGCAACCAGTCCTTCTGTCGATTGATCTGCTCTGTGTTCACGATCGCTCCTGGGTCCGTTCGACGCGCACCATCGGCCGTCCGACCTGTCAGCCAAAGGACGGTGCACGGTTGTTCAATCGTTCGATTATTCGAAAGGTGCGTCGGCGGTGAGGTGCTCGATGAAGGCGGGCAGGTCACGCTCGTTCTCCGGCGTCTGAGCTTTCTCAGCCATGGCATTGAGGAAGGCCAATACGTCAGAGCGCGAGAGCGATTCGCGCAATCCGTCGTTCTCGGCCGCGAAGCCGGCGAACATGGCGTCGGCGAAGTCCGCGAACACGGCCTTGGACACCTGCTTGTTGATCGCGATGACTCGTGGCGACCGGCGTGCCAACCGCGCCACGGTGTCCTCGACGTAGGCATCGAGTTCGTCGGCCGGAAGCGCGCGGTTGATCAACCCATAGTGATCGGCCTCTGCGCCGGAGAAGTCGCGACTGGTCAGCAGGATCTCCAACGCACGCCCAGTGCCGCACGCCAGCATCAGCCGCGTGGCCCCGCCGCCGCTGGCGATGAACCCCCCGCTGGCCTCGGGGAGGCAGAAACGGGATTCGTTCGACGCGAACCGCATGTCGAGTCCGGAGATGAACTCGACTCCGCCGCCGCGGCAGTTTCCGTTGACCTTCGCGATGGTGACTTGAGGTAGGGCCTGCCACGTGGTGGCCAGACTCTGCAGGATGTTGATCTCGGGGTAGGCGCTCTGCGGCGTCTCTGGATCGTTGACCGACGCGATCATGTCGGCGATGTCGAAGTGGGCGATGAAAAATCCCTCGACTGCGCTGTCGACTACGACGACCCGGATGCTTGGTTCGGTCATCAGGTAACCCGCCAGCATGAAGAGGTCCATCACCATTTGGCGCGACATCAGGTTCAAGGGCGGCGCCGAGATGCTCACGCGGAGGACGTCGCCGTCCCGGCTGACGTTCAATGTCTCGAAATTCATGCCGTTCCCCGATCAACCTTCATGGATACGTATCCGTAGGACTGCAGTGCAGCGAAGAGTTCGCGATGGCCGAAAAGCTCGCAAGGCGAACGGAATCCAGCACCATGGTGGGTGTCTCCGAGTAGCCGGGTCGCCGCGTAGGCGTGCATCAAGCCGGTCTGCTGGTAGCCCGCCGTTGAGTAGATGTGGCAGGTCGCCGACGCGGTGTTGCCACGACCATGGCACCAGTCGAGCGCGCGGTGCACGTGGCGGTTCTCACGGGGTGGCATCGTCGACTGTTGCTGTCCGGCAAGCGCATCCAGCGCGGCGTTGCGTTCAGCCTCGGGCAGCCACTGCAGGCTGACCTTGTACGCACGTTCGAGTTCAAGGACCCCTTTGATGATGTCCTGATTGGACATCGCGTACGTCGAACGCACGTTTCGAATCCGGGCGTCTTTCATGAGCCAGAGCGGCAGTGGTCCGCCACCCCAGTGGCTGGTGGTGGCCACTCCCGAGGCAAACGGAACGGCGATCTGCTCGGGATTGATCCCGTCGTAGGGCACCAGTTCGCGCTCCACGAGCTGGTAGGACTTCTCGGTGACGATCTGGAAGAACGACTGCGTGGAAGCCACCGTCGGAACCGCTCCGCCGTAGCCGCCGATCGTCAGGGTGTCGATGCCCTCGGTCTCCAGCACCACGCGTGCAGCGATCTCGGCGACGCCCTGCAGGTAGGCGACGTTCTGTCCGAGCACCAGGCCGCGCTCGTTGAACTGGGGACCGTAGGTCTCGGCCGCCCGGATCATGAACGCCTGCTCGGCGGACGCGTCCATGTAGTGACAACCGGCAGCAACCGCCGCCTCCATCACCGTCGGGGCGTAGCGGGCGAACGGACCAACGAAGTTGGACACAATCCTGCGTCCGCTGAACAACTCCGTCAGCGCCTCGACCGTGTGCTCGACCTCGGCGATCTCGTAGGTCGCGTCTTCGATGCCCGGCACCGTGCGGAGCGCCTCGGCGACTCGTTCCGCGCTACGACCTGCGGCGACAAACGGGATGCCGTACTCGCGGAGAAACTCCGCCGCGAGGCGACCGGTGTATCCACTGGCGCCGTAAATGACAACCGGATATCTATCTTCGTTCCAACTCACAAGGCGACGCTAACGTGGTCGAGCTCACACCCGCTTGCCTGCTGGCGCAACGTTAGTTGCCTGTTTGCGCATCCTGCAGTGCTTCGCTACACATCGGCTCAGGATCGCGCGGAACGAACGAAGTGCTACGAGACTTTTTGCGTCGCAAGGGTTTTGTGCTGCACTGCGTAGATCGGGCGCTGTTTCAGTTAGCCCTGGCGCTGTTCACGCTGCTCGGCGTGACGCCGTAGGCCTGTTTGAACAGCCGGCTGAAGTGTGCGGTGTCGGTAAAGCCCCATCGGAAAGCCACGTCGGTGACCGTCTGCCCTTGGCGGGCGCGCGACAGCTCGCGGTGGCAGACGTCTAGCCGCCGCTGCCGAATCGACCGGCTGATGGTGGTTCCGGTATCGGCAAACAGCAGATGCAACGTCCGTACCGAGATCGAGTGCGCCGAAGCGATCGACGACGCACAGAGTCCCGGGTCGTCGAGGTTGTCTTCGATGTGACGCCTTACCTGGGCCAACAGCGCCGCCCGGGCCGTCGTCATCGGCTGGTCTGCGGCCGTCGCCAATCCGGCATCCAAGGTGTCGAGGAAGGCTTGGAAGGCGATGTGTAGGCCAGCATCGCCGATATTGTCCAATTCGCGGCTCGTCGCCTTGAGTTGGTCGGCCGCCACCGCGATGAGACCCGAACCGGGCGCTACGCACGACGGGGTCTTCGTTTGCGCGGCAATGGCTGCCAAGGCCTCGGGCACCCGGTCACGGGGAAGCATGAGCGATAGTTCATGGTGGGGTTCGACCCCATCGAAGCCGTAGGCCAGTTCGCTGTCCCAGACCAACAACTGGTTGGCCTCCAACACCAGGTCGTCGCCGGCGTAATGGCACACCAGGCGGCCGCTGAGGTTGAGCAGAATTCCGACCATCCGCTCGTCCCCGGACGGCTCGGCACGACGGGTGCGGCTGCCGCGGTATTCGCCGCCGCTGAACTCCGCGAAGGTGATCTCGTTCAACCGTCGGTAACGGATGTGAGCGGAGAAGTCATCGCGGCTCGGGCACGTCAGCGCCCAGTCGAGATGAAGCTCCGGCATCTTCTCGCTCCACGCGTCGAACGCTCCGCGCTGTGGAACCGAGTCCGTCGACCACTCCGCTAGTTGCGAAATCGGATCCACCTCCGTTGGCGGTGCTGCGGCGCGCTCCGCACCTGTGACCGTCAGTCAAGGCGCACCGGCTGTCAGGGTCTAGCTTTCGTGCCGTCACGCGGCACATCGCTCGCGTAGCCATCCACGTGCACGAATAGGCAACCGCTCCTGCACACGACGACAAGCACCATTCACGTTACGTCGGCAGAGTTGCCTACATCACAGATTTGTCTGACGGGCAACCCGGAAGGCGAGTTCACACACGCCCGTAAGCAGGGAGATCCACATGACACAGCAGTTGACCAAGCCCGTCGCCGGCGTGCGGCCGGCCCTCCCCTATGTCGAACTCAGCGGATTCGAGATGCTCAGCGACGACGAGCGCGACATCCAGAAGGCGATGAACGACTTCGCCACGCATGTGATGCGGCCGGCCGGGATCGCCATGGACAAGCTCAGCGCTCAGGATGCGGTGGGACCAGGCTCGCCGTACTGGGAATTCGTGGCCGCCGTCGTCAATTCCGGCATCGAGTTCGATACCGAGATCGAGGGGGTTCCTCCCGCCGCGATGGCCCGCATGCAGGCGATCGCGGTCGAAGAGCTCGGCTGGGGTGACGCTGGACTGGCGGTGTCCCTGGGTGCGGGTGCCTTCCCGAAGATGATGGCAGCGCGCGCCGGCAACGCCGAACTGGTCGAGCTTTGCACGGGAAAGATCGGCGCGTGGGTCGGTACCCAGCCTGACCGGGGTTCGGACGGGCTCAGCCTGTACCCGAGCGAACGTCACTCGAGCTCGGCACAGGGCAACAAGGGCAACCTGACCGCCAAAGTGTCCGGCGATGACATCGTGATCAACGGGCAGAGCTCGGCGTGGGTGTCCAACGGTCCGATCGCTCAGGTCGGTCTGCTGACCATCGCGGCGGACTACGGCGACGGATTCTTCGACGAGGAGGGTCATCCACGCGGTGTCGAAGTCGTCGTCCCGCTGGACCTGCCCGGTGTCAGTCGCGGACTTCCGCTGGAGAAGTTGGGCAAACGTGCGCTGCCGCAAGGGGAAATCTTCTTCGACGACGTCACCGTGCCCAAGCGGTTCGCGTTGTCTTTGGCCGACGAGTACTGGCAGGGCCACGCCGGCACCTGGTCGTCGGCCGGTGTCGCCATGGGTCAGATCATGACCGGCTTGGCGCGTGCCTCGCTGGAGTACGCCGTCGACTACACCAACGAGCGTCGCCAGGGCGGTGCTCTCCTGTCAGAACACCAACTCGTGCAGTACCGCCTGGGCAACATGGCCCGCAAGGTGGAGACGATGCGGGCGGTTTCGCGACGGGCCACCGAGTACACGTTCGTCACCCCCCAGAAGCATCCCTACTTCACCGGCGGCTCCAAGGTGACCTGCACGGATCTGGCCTTCGAGGTGGCCGACGAGGCGCTTCAGCTGTTTGGCGGTAACGGCCTCACCCGGGAGTATCCGGTGGAGAAACTGTTCCGCGACGCGCGAGCAGCGCGCATCGAGGACGGCGAAAACCACTTACTGTCAATGAAATTCGGATATCTGACGTCGCTACTGCGGAAGCGATAGCCGACCGCCATGAGGGTGGTCTGCTAGGCCTCGGCCGCGGCCTCTGAAGATTCCACGAGGAGATGTGCAATGAGCAAACCAGTCGCCGTCATCACCGGGGGCGCCAAGGGAATTGGGCTGGAAATCGCCAGGCGACTCGCGACCACGCACCGCGTTGCCCTGCTGGACATCGACCACGAGACAGCCCGCACGGCCGCAACTGAACTGGGCTCCGACGCGCTGGCCCTGCACTGCGACATCGCCGATTCGGACTCCGTAATTGCTGCCGTGCAGGCCGTCGTCGACGAGTTGGGCGGCATTGACGTCGCCGTTTCCAATGCCGGAATCGGAAGCGGCGGTGTGGCGCGCCATCTCGATCCCGATGCACTGGCCGCCCAACTCGAGGTCAACCTCACCGGCAACTGGCGTTTCATCCACGCCTGCCTGCCGCATCTGATCGACAGCAAGGGCTATGTTCTCGGCGTCGCCTCCGCTGCGGCAATTACCGCCCCACCCGGGGAATCGTTCTACAGCGCGAGCAAGGCCGGGCTGGAGGCACTACTCAACGTGCTTCGGGTCGAGGTCGCGCACCTGGGTGTCGGCGTGGGCGTCGCCTACCCGATGTTCATC
>CBAAAS010000155.1:0-6640 GCA_964658855.1 uncultured Mycobacterium sp. | reverse complement strand
GCACCTTCGGTGTCAGCGTGATCAGGATGTCGAGCCCGGTCCGCAACACGCCGGCGATCGGGCCGGGGACAACATTAACCAAGCCCAGGCCGGGTCGCGCGATCGACGGCGTCACTATGCACGCAAGTCGGCGCAGCCGCAGCGCATCGCCACCGGCCCAGGCAGGGTCGCTGTCGGCCAGGTGATGTGGATCAGCGAGGGCGTTGACCGGACGCGGCCGGTGATTCGACAGCGCGAGGCTAATGGCGTGCTCGATCGACAGCAGCCCACCCGGCGGATCGGGAACCAGATCGCGCAGGCCGTGGCCGCTGGCCTCCATCGGATAGTCCAGCGACTCGACCAGGTCGGCGGCCAGTCTCTCGGGCACGGGCAACGCCAGCGCAGTCACCCACGAAGCCACTGTGGTGTCGATTCCCCACACCGGCAGACCGGTCTGCCAGGTACCGGCAATGCGCGCATACGTTTTCAGCATGTCGCGATACGACGTCCTGTCCGGCCCGGCGATGTCGTAGGCGCCCGCCGGAACCTGGTCCGGGTCAGCGGCAGCGACTAGGTAGTACAGCACGTCCCGGATGGAGATCGGGTCGATCGGATTCTTCATCCATTTCGGCACCGGAATGACGGGGAACCTGTCCGCGACGTAACGCATCATCTCGAACGAGGTCGAGCCCGCGCCGAATATCACTGCGGCACCGAGCCATACCACTTCCGGTCCACCGTCGATCGTCAGCGCCTCGGCCACCTCCGCACGACTGGCCAGGTGCTCGGAGAGCCCTTCGTCCGACGGAACAAAACCACCGAGGTAGACGATGCGACCTACGCCGGCGTCTTTGGCCGCCGCAGCCACGTTGCCGGCCGAAGCGCGGTCGGCGTCCCGGAAGCCCGGTTGACCGATCGCGTGCACCAGGTAGTAGATGACGTCGATTGGACCGGCAGCAGCCAGGCCCGCACGAACAGATTCCGGCTCAGAGGCATCCAGCTGCACGACAGTGACGTCGTCGATCCACCCGAAACCGCCGAGGCGCTCGGGGTCACGGGTAGCGGCAAACACGTCGTGACCGGCTAGGAGAAGCTCCGTGACCAGTCGCGACCCGACATAACCGGTCGCACCGGTCACAAGAACTCGCACCCCCCCAACGTAGACGTTATGGGCGCACTTCAAACACGATAGGCTGCCCGCACCCGCAACAATTACACGTACGTCGAATTAACTGTCGGCGCCGAGACATTGAACCAATCACGGACGAGCTTCGTAACCTTCAATGTGGGAAACCAAACGCCTGGCGCGCATTCCGTGAAACCTGACATCAACCTGAGCGACCTGACAAGGGGAACCCCTTCGGTTGCAACGGTGGCCGTCGAGTTCCCTCCGAACCGGCACACCCAAGACGAAGTGATCGGCGCCCTGTCCGATTTCGCCGGCCCGGAGTTTCAGCGGTTCGCCGCGAAAAGCGGTGTCTCCACCCGCCACCTGGCGTTGCCGTTGTCGCGCTATCGAGAGCTCAGCGGCTTCACCGAGGCCAACGACGCCTACCTCGACATCGCACTCGAGCTCGGAGAGCGGGCAATAAAGTCGGCACTGGCGCAAGCCGAAATCGAGCCGTCCGACGTCGATGTCGTGTTCTCGACGACGGTCACCGGGCTCACCGTTCCCTCGCTGGAAGCGCGGCTGGCGTCACGGCTGGGTTTTCGGCCCGATGTCAAGCGCGTACCGCTGTTCGGACTGGGTTGTGTCGCGGGTGCCGCAGGCATGGCGCGCGTACACGACTACCTTCGCGCTTTCCCCGATCATGTGGCTGTCCTACTCGCTGTCGAGTTGTGCTCGTTGACAATTCAGCGCGATGACCATTCGATCGCAAACCTGGTCGCTTCCAGTCTGTTCGGTGACGGCGCCGCCGCGGTTATCGCGGTCGGAGCCGACCGTCGCGCCACCGGACCGAAACTGATCGCGACCCGCAGTCGCACCTACCCGGACACCGAGGACGTGCTGGGCTGGAACATCGGCACCTCGGGATTCCAGATCGTGCTGTCCGTCGAAATTGCCACGGTCGTCGAGAAATACCTTGGTGACGACATCCGCGACTTCCTTTCCGACTTTCGCCTGAGCACCTCGGATATCTCGAGATGGCTGCTTCACGCCGCCGGCCCCAAGGTGATCGACGCGGTTGAAAGTGTCGTCGACGTGCCGGCAGACGCGTTTGACGTGACCCGAAAGTCTCTGCGTAACAACGGAAATCTCTCGTCGGTTTCCGTGCTGGATATCCTTCAGGGCACGATGGCCGACCCTCCGCCGCCAGGCTCCCTGGGGCTGATGATCGCCATGGGCCCCGGGTTCTCCGCCGAGCTCGTACTGATGAGCTGGTAGCCATGTACTACCTGTTGATTCTGGCCGTGGGCGTCGAACGGCTGATAGAGCTGGTCGTGGCCAAACGCAATGCGCGATGGGCTTTCAGCCAGGGCGGCAAGGAATTTGGTCACAATCACTATCCGGTGATGGTCACCCTCCACACCGCGCTGCTGCTGGGCTGTGTCATCGAAGTGTGGGGCTTGCACCGGCCCTTCATCGGTTGGCTGGGTTGGCCGATGCTCGCCGTGGCGGTAGCCAGTCAGGTGCTGCGCTGGTGGTGTGTGACGACGCTGGGCCGACGCTGGAACACTCTGGTCATCGTGGTGCCGGACGCGCCCCTGGTACGACGAGGTCCGTACAGGTTTTTCCACCACCCGAACTATGTGGCGGTCGTCGCCGAAGGCCTGGCGTTGCCTCTGGTGCACACGGCATGGTTGACAGCCATTGTCTTCACGCTGGCGAACTGGCTGCTGTTGAGGGTGCGGATCAGGGTCGAGAATGCCGCGCTGGGCTACACGCACGATGCGCCGGCGACGATGCAGACCACCGCGACGACAAGCGGCCCCGATGACATATGACGCTGACCTGCTGATCGTCGGCGGCGGACCAGCCGGTCTGGCTTCGGCGATAAATGCTCGCCAACAAGGGCTTTCGGTGATCGTGGCGGAACCCAGAAATGAACCGATCGATAAGGCATGCGGCGAGGGCCTGATGCCCGGCGGCTTGGCCGAGCTGGTGTCGCTGGGCGTCGACCCCGCCGGGATGCCCTTGCGGGGAATCGCCTATCTCGATGACAAACGCCGAGTCGAAGCACCATTCCGCGGCCGCGCTGGACGCGGTGTGCGACGTACCACCTTGCATGCCGCGCTCGCATCGCGCGCCAAAGAACAAGACACCGAATGGATCTCGAAGCGCGTCACCAAAGTCGAGCAGGACGCCCACGGCGTGATGGCAGCCGGAGTCCGGGCGAAATGGCTGATCGCCGCCGACGGACTGCACTCCGCGGTGCGCCGTGCCGTCGGCATCAGCGTGGTGGCCGGACGCCCACGACGGCACGGCGTCCGCTGGCACTACCGGGTGCCGGCGTGGTCCGAATTCGTCGAAGTGCACTGGTCGCAGTGGGGCGAGGCGTATGTAACCCCCGTAGAGCCCGATCTTGTCGGCGTGGCGATCCTGTCGAAGGAGCGTCCGGACCTCGCCTGGTTCCCTGGGCTGGCCCACCACCTGCGATACACCGACCATGGCCGTGCCCGCGGCTGCGGACCCATGCGCCAGGTGGTGTCCCGCCGCGTCGCGGGACGGGTGCTATTGGTAGGCGACGCGGCCGGCTACGAAGACGCGCTCACCGGTGAGGGCGTCAGCCTGGCAGTGAAACAGGCCGCCGCGGCGGTGCGAGCAATCGTCGACGACTCCCCCGCTTCCTACGAAGCGACCTGGCGCCGAGCCACCCGCGACTACCGGCTACTCACCCGCGGGCTGGTGCTGACCACCGTGCCGAAGGCCGCTCGACGCGCCCTCGTGCCCGCGTGCACGCTGCTACCTGGGGTATTCGAGCAGGCTGTACACATCTTGGCGCGCTGACTCGAGGCGTCCGGCGCGCCGTTGTTATGTTCCGATAAATTGGATTGAACTAACCGAACCGCGCAACCGTGGGAACAACATGGCTGTCCACGCGCTGTTGTCTCCGGATCCCGAGGGGTGAGAGCCAACATGACACCCGGCATGTCCGTAGCGACGGTAGCTGTCGAATTTCCGCCACACGAGGTTGGCCAAACGGAAGCCCTGGCGGGCCTCAGTGGGTTCGGCGGCCCGCAATTCGATCGTTTCGCAGCCAGCGCGGGAGTTGAGAAGCGCCACATTGCGCTACCGCTGGCGGAATACGGCAAGTTGAGTGGCTTCACCGAAGCCAACGACACCTATATCGACGTCGCGATGACACTCGCCGAACGCGCGATCCGTGCGGCGCTTCAATCGGCCGACGTGAAACCCGCCGACGTGGATGTCGTCTTCTCGACGACGGTGACCGGCTTGGCGGTACCCACCGTGGAAGCGCGATTGGCGACGCGCATCGGTTTGCGCCCCGACGTCAAGCGGGTGCCGCTTTTCGGACTCGGCTGTGTCGCCGGTGCCGCCGGAGTAGCTCGCATGCATGACTATCTGCTCGCGTTTCCCGATCAGGTCGGGATATTGCTCGCTGTCGAACTGTGTTCGCTGACGCTGCAACGCGACGACTCCTCGATCGCAAATCTGGTGGCCAGCAGCCTGTTTGGCGATGGGGCGGCTGCCGTCGTCGGCAAAGGCGCCAATCACTCGTCCACTGGGCCAAGGGTGCTGGCCACTCGGAGCCGGATCTACCCCGACACCGAAGACGTGATGGGCTGGGACATCGGCAGTAACGGCTTCAAGATCAAGCTGTCGACCGAGGTGGCCACCGTCGCCGAAAAGTATCTGGGCGAAGACGTCCGGAACTTTCTCAGCGACCACGGCCTGAGCAAAAATGACATCTCCACCTGGGTCTGCCACCCCGGCGGCCCGAAAGTCATCGAGGCGATCGAGAACACCCTCGACTTGCCGGCAGAAGCCTTGGCTCACACTCGAAATTCGTTACGCGACAACGGAAATTTGTCCTCGGTGTCGGTGCTCGACGTCCTCCGCGCGAACCTGGCCGATCCACCACCGCCCGGCTCGTTCGGGTTGATGATCGCCATGGGCCCGGCGTTCTGCTCGGAACTCGTACTCCTCGGCTGGTAGACCGCTTTAGCGCGCCTTCCAGACCGGTTTGCGTTTTTCGGCGAACGCCAGCGGTCCTTCTTTGGCATCCTCGGTGCGCAGCAACGTGCCGAACTCACGCGTCGTGCGGGCCCAACCGGGTTCCTCGTCGGGGATGACGCCGTCATCAGCACCACACGCAATCCGCTTGCTGGCCTGCACCGACAGCGGCGCGTTGACGGTGATCCGCTTGGCAAGTGCCAGTGCGGCTTCCAGCACAGTGCCGTTGGGAACCACCTCGTTGATCAGCCCCCAGTCCGCGGCCTCGTCGGCGCTGATCGGCTCACCGGTCAGCAGCATCTGCATTCCCACCTTGCGCGGCAGCTGCTGCGCAATGCGAAACACGCCACCCGCGCCGGCGAGCAGGCCGACCTTGACCTCCGGCAGTCCGAACTGCGCGCGTTCATCGGCCACCACCAGATCGCTGGCCAGGGCCAGCTCGGTGCCGCCACCCAGCGCAGTGCCATTGACCGCAGCGATCGTCGGCTTGTCGATGAAGTGGTGGACGTAGCCCGCGAAGCCCCACTCACCGTGGTCGGGGTGATACAGATTCTCTCGCCGCGAGATGGCCTTGAGATCCGCTCCGGCACAGAAGGATTTGTCGCCGGCGCCGGTGATCACGACCGCGCGCACGTCCGCGTCGTGCTGCGCCTGCTCGAGCGCGTCGCCCACGCCGATGCTGACGGCCCCGTTGACGCAGTTGCGCGCCTCCGGCCGGTTGATGGTGATGACAAGGACGTCCTCGTGGCGCTCGGTGAGCACCGCGGCGTCGGTCACAGCAGCTCCACGATGGTGGCGTTGGCCTGCCCGCCACCTTCACACATGGTCTGCAAGCCGTAACGAATTCCCTTGTCCCGCATGTGGTAGAGCATCGTGGTCATGATCCGGGCACCGGATCCGCCGAGCGGGTGGCCGAGCGCGATCGCGCCGCCATTGGGGTTGAGCTTCTTCTCGTCGGCGCCGATGTCCTTGAGCCAGGCCAGCGGCACCGGCGCGAAGGCCTCGTTGACCTCGAAGACGCCGATGTCGTCCAGCGACAGACCGGAACGCTTGAGCGCTTTCTGAGTTGCCGGGATCGGCGCGGTCAGCATGATCACCGGGTCGGCGCCGGCCAGCACGGCGGTATGCACCTTGGCAATCGGGTTGAGCTTCAACTCTTTTGCCTTCTCCGCCGTCATGATCAGCAACGCGGCCGACCCATCGGAGATCTGGCTGGAGTTTCCGGCGTGGATCACACCGTCCTCTTTGAACGCGGGCTTGAGCTGTGCCATCTTCTCGATCGGGGTGCCGCGACGGATGCCCTCGTCCTTGAACACCGGGTTACCGTCCTGGTCCTTGATCGGCGCGATCTGGTCGTCGAAGGCACCGGAATCCTGTGCGGCCGCCGCTTTTTCGTGCGAGCCGAGCGAGAACTGGTCGACCGCGGTCCGATCGAATCCCCACTGCTCGGCGATCATCTCCGCGCCGATGCCCTGGTTGGGCGTGCGGTCGTAGCGGGCCTTGAAGCCTGGCGAGAACGGGTTG
>CBAAAS010000154.1:0-6659 GCA_964658855.1 uncultured Mycobacterium sp. | reverse complement strand
ACAAACGCAGTGAGAACTCGAAGTAAACACCCCGCCTCACCAAGCCGAACGTAGCATCGGCATTTAGGAGCCAGCTATGGACGCGGTAAATCAATCGCTTGACTTAATAGACGCCGCGCCGATTAACTCTTTGGCATGGTCAACGAACTGCTCGGCAAGGTTGCGATCGTCACCGGCGGCGCTTCGGGCATCGGTGCGGGGATCGTCGAGAAGTTCTTGGCGGAGGGCGCGCGGGTGGTGATTGCCGACGTGGTGCGCGACCGGGGTGAAGAGTTTGCCGCCAAATTGGGCAGCGATGCGGTCTTTCGACTGATGGACGTTTCCGACCCCGAACAGGTCGGCGCTCTGGTCGGTGGAACCGCCGAGGAGTTCGGCGGCCTCGACGTGATGGTGAACAATGCTGGAATCTCCAGCCGGATGCACCGGAGCTTTCTCGACGACGACCTCGCTGATTTCCAGCGCGTCATGGCGGTCAACGTCTTGGGCGTGATGGCGGGCACCCGCGACGCGGCCCGCCAGATGTCGAAGAGCGGGGGTGGGTCGATCATCAATATGTCTTCGATCGGCGGTATCCAGGCCGGCGGTGGTGTGATGACCTACCGTGCCTCCAAGGCGGCCGTCATCCAGTTCAGCAAATCTGCCGCAATCGAGTTGGCGCACTTCGATGTTCGCGTCAACTGCATCGCGCCGGGCAACATCCCCACGCCGATTCTGGCGTCCTCGGCGTCTGGCGAGGATCGCGAGAAGCTGGAGCGTTTCGAAGAGAAGTTGCGCGCGCAGATGCGCGCCGACCGCCCACTGCAGCGCGAGGGCACGCCCGAAGATGTCGCCGAGGCCGCGCTGTACCTGGCGGGCGATCGGGCCCGTTACGTGACGGGAACGGTACTGCGCGTCGACGGGGGGACCGCGGCAGGCAAGGCGGTCCGACGACCCAGCGAGCAGAAGAATTAAATCAATCGCTTGACTTAATCACCCTCGGAGCGTTGACTGACCCGGTGACCACCGCGAGGGCCGCGCGCAGCGATCGGGCCAGCACCACACAGGAGGCGATCTTGACCGCCGCCGAGCGGTTGTTCGCCGAACACGGCGTATTCGCCGTCTCCAATCGGCAGGTCAGCGAGGCCGCCGGCCAGGGAAACAACGCCGCGGTCGGCTATCACTTCGGCACCAAGACCGACCTGGTGCGGGCCATCGAGCAGCGACACCGTGAGCCCATCGAACGGCTGCGGGAAGACATGGTCGCGCAGACCCTGAAATCCGAAGACACCCGGAGCTGGGTTGCGTGTCTGGTGCGTCCACTGACCGATCATCTGGCGGCCTTGGGCAATCCCAGCTGGTATGCCCGGTTCGCCGCGCAGGTGATGACCGATCCGGCCTACTACAACATCGTCGTCAAGGACGCGCTCACATCTGATTCGCTGGTTCAGGTGATCGACGGGATCAACCGCTGTCTACCGGAGCTGCCCGCCGATGTCCGGGTGGAACGCAACCTGATGGCCCGCAACCTGCTCATGCACACCTGCGCAGACCGCGAACGGGCTTTGGCCGCAGGCGCATCGGCGCCGTGGACGTCCTGGGAGACCGCTGGTACGCGTCTCATCGACGCTGTGGTGGGACTCTGGCTGGCGCCCGTCACCCCACACGAGTGAAGAAGAAAAATCATGAAAGTTTCTGTGGAACAGGACAGCTGCGCATCATCGGGGAACTGCGTGATGCATGCGCCGGAGATCTTCGACCAGCGCGACGATGACGGCGTCGTTCTCGTGCTCGATGAGAACCCGCCCGCTGAACAAGCCGAGAACGTTCGCAAAGCCGAGGCCAATTGCCCCGCGCTAGCCATCCACATTGAGGAGTGAGACGTGTCCGACACACTCACCGGCAGCACAACTGAGGCGATCTCCGACGCCCCCGATTATCCGATGGCGCGCGCCGGCGGTTGCCCTTTCGCGCCCCCACCCGAAGTGATGGAGTTGGCCGCCGCACGGTCACTGTCCAGGGTGAAGATCTGGGACGGCAGCACGCCTTGGCTGATCACCGGTTACGAAGCGGCGCGCGCGCTGTTCTCCGATTCTCGGGTCAGCGTCGACGACCGGCGGCCCGGCTTCCCGCACTGGAACGAAGGCATGCTGTCGACGGTGCACAAGCGGCCGAGGTCGGTATTCACCTCGGACGGCGAGGAGCACACCCGGTTTCGGCGGATGCTGTCAAAACCGTTCACCTTCAAGCGAGTTGAAGGTCTGCGACCGGCGATCCAGCAGATCACCGACGACTCCATCGACGCGATGTTGGCCGGCTCGAAACCCGGTGAGATCGTCAGCGCGCTGGCGTTGCCGGTGCCCTCGCTGGTGATCAGCCAGTTGTTGGGTGTGCCGTACGAAGACGCGGAAATGTTCCAGCATCACGCCAACGTCGGTCTCGCGCGGTACGCCGCCGCCGAGGACACGATGAAGGGCGCGATGAGCCTGCACAAGTATCTGGCGCAGCTGGTTGAGGCGAAGATGGACAATCCGGCTGAGGACGCGGTGTCCGACCTGGCCGAGCGGGTCAAGGCCGGCGAGCTGAGCGTCAAAGAAGCCGCACAACTCGGCACCGGGCTGCTGATCGCCGGGCACGAGACCACCGCCAACATGATCGGCCTGGGTGTGCTCGCCCTGCTGCAGCACCCCGATCAAGCCGCGGTGCTGCGGGATACCGACGACGCGAAAGTCGTTGCCAACGCGACCGAGGAGCTGCTGCGCTACCTGTCCATCATCCAGAATGGCCAGCGCCGCGTCGCCGCCGAGGATATCGACATCGCGGGCGAAACCATCCGCGCCGGCGAAGGCATCATCATCGACAACGCGCCGGCCAATTGGGACCCCGAGGAATTCAGCGAACCCGACCGGCTCTACCTGCACCGCTCGGGAGCGGGTCAGCACGTTGCGTTTGGCTACGGCCGGCACCAGTGCGTCGGCCAGCAGCTCGCCCGCGCCGAACTGCAGATCGTGTTCCACACGCTTTTTCGCCGCGTTCCCACCCTGGAACTGGCGGTGCCGATCGAAGACGTCCCGCTCAAACACGATCGGCTCGCGTTCGGCGTCTACGAACTACCGGTGACCTGGTGAATACCCTCGCCAGCCGACCCGAGAGAACGATTGTCGCCGAAGTCTGGATTCGATTGGAGGGCCACTGATGTCGCCTCAAACAAGCACTGTTTCGCTCTACCCGCCCGGAGGTTACGGCGCGCCGAAGGATCGGCACGGCCACGCCGAAGGCACCGACACCGGTCTGCCCGAGGGAACCGTCGTTTTCTCGGCGGACAACCACATCTCGATCGCCGATGACATCTTCTACAAACGCTTCCCGGACGAGCTCAAAGACGCGGCGCCGCGGATCTGGTACGAAGACGGCGCCTACCAAGTCGGGCGTAAAGGGCAGTCGTTCCTGCCGGGCGATTTCAGCGCCGTGCTGATGCAGTACGACGATCTGCCCGGAGCGGCGAGCACCAACATCGAAGCCCGGATCCAGGAACTGCGTGAAGACGGCGTCGGAAAGGAGCTCGCGTTCCCCAACGCCGTCCTGGCGCTCTTCCACTACCCCGACAAGAAACTTCGGGAGCTGGCCTTCCGCATCTACAACGAATATATGGCGGAACTGCAGGAGCAGTCAGGCGGCCATTTCTACGGCGCGGGACTGATCAACTGGTGGGATCCCAAAGGTGCTAAAGAGACACTGGCCGAACTGAAGTCGTTGGGGCTCAAGACTTTCCTGCTGCCGATCAACCCGGGCAAGGACGATGAGGGCAAGGTCATCGACTACGGCAGCACCGCAATGAAGCCGGTGTGGGACGAGATCGAAGCCGCCGGCCTTCCGGTCGCCCATCACATCGGTGAGACACCGCCGAAGACGCCGTGTCAGTTCAACGGCGTCGTTGTCGGGATGATGATCAACATCGACGGGTTCCGCGAGCAGTTCGCCAAGTACCTGTTCACCGGGATCCTCGACGACCACCCCAGCCTGCGGATCGGCTGGTTCGAAGGCGGAATCGCCTGGGTTCCATGGGCTTTGCAGGACGCCGAGCATCTCGTCGCGTCCTACCAGCACATGTTCAACCGGCCGCTGGAGCACGACGTGCGCTACTACTGGGACACCCACATGAGCGCATCGTTCATGGTCGACCCGCTGGGTCTGCAGTTGATCGACCAGATCGGCGTGGACAAGGTGATGTGGTCCAGCGACTACCCGCACAACGAAAGCACCTTCGGCTATTCGGAGAAGTCGCTAGCCGCTGTCGTAAACGCCGTCGGCCCGGACGATGCCGCTCGCATCGTCAGCGGCAACATCACCGAGTTCCTGGGGCTGTAGGCCACTCGATGACGACATTTCTGCCCACGCTGAAGTCCGCGCTTGATATCCCGGAGACGCCGGACATCGAGCGGATGCGTCGTGAAACCGGTGCGCGGCTACGGTCGGCGATGGCCGATCGCGGTGTGGATGCCCTGATCCTGTTGGGCAACAACGCCGTTGTGTACGCGGCCGGGGTGAGCTGGCCACTGGGCGATGCCGGGCTGTCCTACGTCGAGCGACCGGTCGCGGTGGTGCTGTCCGACGACCCGCACCCGCACTTGTTCCTGCCGTTTCGCGAGGGTGCATCGTCGGAATCCGGTTTGCCCGCAGACCACCTGCACGGACCGGTGTATCTGGAATTCGACGAGGGCGTCGAGAATTTCGCGCGGGTGATCGAAGAACTGATTCCCGCCGCGGCCGTCATCGCCGTCGACGAACTCACCGGGGCCATGCGGCGGGCGCAGGCGCGACTGTTCCGGTCCGGACGCCCGGTTGACGCCGCTCAAGTCGTCGGCGCCGCAAAACTCATCAAGACCCCGGACGAGGTGTCCTGCATCCGAACGGCGGTGCGGATCACCGACACCGCGATGGTGGATGTGCAGGCTGCACTGGCGCCGGGGATTCGGCAGATCGACCTGTCAGCGCAGTTCACCCGCCGGACGTTCGAGCTGGGCGCGCTGGCCAGCATGCTGGAGCCGATCTGGCAGGTGATGCCCAAATACAAGGCAGACGGAGTGTGGACCACCCACGGGGATTTGGCGTTGCCGCTGTTGACAACTGAGCGCGAACTGGCCGCCGGTGATGTGCTGTGGACCGACGTCAGCATCACCTACCAGGGTTACTGTTCGGACTTCGGGCGTACCTGGGTGGTCGGCGACGAGCCGACACCGAGGCAGCACGCTCAGTACTACAAGTGGCAAGAGATCATGGACGCCGTGCTGAGCGTGGCGCGTGCCGGTGCCACTGTCGCGGACCTGGGCAGGGTGGCGACCAAAGCCAACGGCGGCACCAAGCCCTGGCTGCCGCACTTCTACCTCGGCCACAGCATCGGTGTGAACGCTGCCGAAACACCCATGATCGGAACGGATCTCGGCGACGAGTTCGACGAGAATTTCGTCCTGGAGTCGGGAATGGTGATGGTGCTGGAACCGGTGGTGTGGGAGGAAGGCACCGGCGGCTATCGCAGCGAAGAGGTCATCATCATCACCGAGGATGGGCACATCCGGTTGACCGACTATCCCTATGACCCATACGGGGAACGCTGACGTGGGTACCGAGGTTCTGGCCGATGGCCGCGCGCTGCGTACCGGTCGCCGTGAACGCGCGCTGGCGCAGATGGAAAAGCACGACCTCGACGTGCTGGTGCTGGGACGCCAGGCCAATGTGCGCTACGTGTCCGGCACGCCACAGTTGTGGGTAGCCGGCACCCGCCCCTTCGCACCGACCTGTGTAGTCATTCGCAAGACCGGCGCAATCCATCTGCTCAGCACGTGGGATGAGGGTGTGCCGGATGACATCCCGCACGAGAACCTGTACGGCATCTCCTGGAACCCGATGAACACCATCGCCAACCTGCAGCGCATCGAAGGCGCGTCGGCCGCAAAACGTGTTGGCACCGATGCACTTTCACCAGGATTTGCGCAGTTGCTACCAACTGCATTCCCGAATGCCGAGCTGGTCGACGGTGAGCTGGCCATGCGTGCGGCCCGGCGGATCAAAACCGCCGAGGAAATCACTGTGCTGCGCGAAGCGATCCGGGTGGCCGAGTCGGGGCTGGCCGCGGCCGTCGCCGAACTGCGACCGGGTGTCAGTGAAAAGGCCTTGGCTGGTGTGCTTTTGGAAGCGATGGCGGCCGGCGGTGTGAGCACGCCGTCCACCCAGGATGCCGCCTGGGTGACCTCACGTGAGCACCCGTGGCGACGGGCCAGCGAGGACGGTCTGGTGCGCGACGGCGACTTGGTGGCGTTCTCCAGCGGTGTGCTGGACGGCGGCTACACCGGCGAGGTGGGCCGCACCTGGCCGGTCGGCGAAGTCCAGAGTTCGGCGGATCTGTACGGGCGCTGGGATGCGTTGTGGGCCAGGCTGTATGAAGCCTGCCAACCGGGAGCGCCGGCAATCGACCTGCTGGCCGCTTATCAGGCCGCCGGCGAGGAGTTGCCGCCGATGCCCATCGCGCGGGGCCTGGGTCTGGGCTTCGACCCGCCGGTGGTGTCGCAGCATCTGCCCGCGACGGCCGCCGAGGAACAACTGGAGCCGGGCATGGTGCTCGCGGTCACCGGCTACGTCTGGCAGTCAGGTGTCGGCGCGGTGTTCGGGCGAGAGGCGGTGCTGAT
>CBAAAS010000153.1:0-6670 GCA_964658855.1 uncultured Mycobacterium sp. | reverse complement strand
GACCAACAAGGAAGCTGGTACCACTGTGAGCGAAGCAATTCTTGATCTGAACGAAGCCCCGGGCTTCACCGCGATCGGTGCGATCGCTGCCGGACACGGCGCGGTGAGCGGGATCGCGGTCCGTGCCGACGGCGCATTGCTGACCGTCACCCACTACGGCGACGACAGCGTCTCATTGATCGGCACCACGGAGGGCGCGGCCAGGCTGACGGTCACCGACGTCGACGAACCTGCCGCCGTTGCGATGGCCGGCAATCGGGCATACGTCAGCAGCGTGTCTTTCGCGAACGACGAGATCCTGGCCTTCGACACCGACTCCGAGCGCATCGTCGCGACCTACCCGGTCGAGTTCGGCATCACCGACTTGGTGGTCAGCCCCAACGGGCGGTTCGTCTACACCGGCCGGACTGGTGTCGACGGTGCCGGCGTCGCGATCCTGGACACTTCGACCGGCAAGCAGGGCTACGTTCCCATCGCGGCCACCACCGTTGGCTGCGTGCGGGTAAGTCCTGATGGCCGACGGCTCTACGTCGCCGCGAACGGCGCATCCACCGCCGAGCTAGTGACGATTGACACCCAGCGCTACCGAGTGACCGGCGTCGTCGAAATCGGTTCGCCCATCCGCGATATCGCGCTCAGCCCGGACGGTGCCACCGCCTACGTGGGCAGCTGCGGTTCCGACTTCGGCACCGTGCTGGACATCGTGGACGCCCGGAACTCGGCCATCAACGCCACCTACAAGATCGGTGACGCCGCAGGATCACTCGCTCAGCTCACCGTGAGCCGCGCCGGCGACCGGGTGTACCTGGTCGGCGATCAGCACGTGACGGTGTGGTCGACCGCGACTCAAGACGTGCTCGGCAGCATCACGGTCGGCGACCAGCCGTCGTGTGCGGTGGAGAGTCCGGACGGCAAGCGGCTCTACGTTGCCGACTACGCCGGCACAGTCACCGAGCTGGAGATCTCCGCAGCAGCCGCTACGGCCGACCCTCTGACGTCGGACGACGAGCTGACCGCGCGGCACGCGTGGGCGTTCTCCAACCTGCGGATGCTCGAGCCGACGCCGGCCTAGGGGCCGCATCGCCGCAAGGGCGATTCGCGGGACGTGCGATGATCGCCACGAGGGTGGCCCTGTGACGGGGCGGCCCGGGTAGCCAGGCGGAGTCAAAGGCGGTCCAGCGATGTACAGCACCATGCACGGCTTCCCCTTGACTGTCACCGCCATTCTTCGGCACGCCAGCCGCGTCCACGGCACCCGCAAGGTCTTCACCGCGACGGGCGACGGGTACCGCGAGTGCACGTACGCCGAGCTCTCGCAGCGCGCGGCACAGTTGGCGAATGCCTTGCGGCGCATCGGCGTCAGCGGTGACCAGCGGGTTGCCACATTCATGTGGAACAACGCCGAACACCTGACCGCGTACACGGCGGTGCCCGCGATGGGCGCGGTGTTGCACACCCTGAACATCCGTCTGTTCCCCGAGCAGATCGTCTACGTCGCCAACGAAGCCGAAGACCAGGTGGTGCTGGTCGACGTGTCGCTGGCCAAGCTGCTGGCGCCGATCCTGGGCGAACTCGAAACGGTTCACACCGTGATCGCGGTCGGCGACGGCGATATCTCCGCACTCGAGGAGTCGGGCAAGACCGTGCTGCGCTACGACGACATCGTCGACGGTGAACCAACCGAGTTCGACTGGCCTGATGTCGACGAAAACTCTGCTGCCGCAATGTGTTACACCAGCGGTACGACAGGCAACCCGAAAGGCGTCGTCTACAGCCACCGTTCGACTTATCTGCACACGATGGCGATCTGTACCAGCAACGGGATCGGCATCGGTTCCGGCGACTCGGTGTTGCCGATCGTGCCGATGTTCCACGCCAACGCGTGGGGTCTGCCCTACGGGGCGCTGATGGCCGGCGCTGACCTGGTGTTGCCCGACCGGCACCTGGACGCCAAGTCGCTGGTCGACATGATCGAGAAACTGCGACCCACCATCGCCGGCGCCGTGCCGACCATCTGGAACGACGTCATGCACTACCTCGAGAAGAACCCGGGTCACGACGTGTCGTCATTGCGCATGGTGCCCTGTGGCGGCTCGGCGGTGCCGGTGTCGCTGATGCGCACTTTCGAGGAGCGCCACGGCGTCCAGATCCGGCAGCTGTGGGGGATGACCGAGACGTCGCCGACGGCCACCATGGCCTGGCCGCCGCCGGGCACCCCGGACGACCAGCATTGGACATTCCGCGCGACCCAGGGCCAGCCGTTGTGCGGAGTGGAAGCCCGGATCGTCGACGACGACGGCCACGAACTGCCCAATGACAACGAGGCCGTCGGCGAGGTGGAGGTCCGCGGCCCGTGGATCACCAGCTCCTATTACCAGGGCCACGACGAATCCAAGTTCGACAACGGGTGGCTGCGCACCGGTGACGTCGGCCGCCTCGACCAACACAGCTTCATCACCCTGACCGACCGCGCCAAAGACGTGATCAAGTCTGGCGGCGAATGGATTTCGTCGGTTGACCTGGAGAACGCCTTGGTCGCGCATCCGGACGTGGTCGAAGCCGCCGTCGTCGCGGTTCCCGACGAGCGCTGGCAGGAGCGGCCGCTGGCCGTCGTCGTCACCCGGGAAGGCTCCGGCGTTGGCGCCGACGATCTGCGAAAGTTCCTGGCCGACAAGGTTGTTCGTTGGTGGTTGCCAGAGCGCTGGACATTCGTCGACGAGATTCCGCGTACCAGTGTCGGCAAGTACGACAAGAAGACCATCAGGTCCCGGTATGCGGAGGACGTCTACGAGATCAGCGAAGCACGAGACTGAAGGGAACGCGTCATGAGCCTGAGGGTCGTGCAATGGGCAACGGGGTCGGTCGGTGTGGCCGCGATCAGGGGCATCCTCGAGCATCCCGAGCTGGAACTGGCCGGGTGCTGGGTGCACTCGGACGACAAGAACGGCAAGGACGTTGGTGAACTCGTCGACTGGTCCCCGCTCGGTGTGACAGCGACCAACAGCGTCGAAGAGATTCTCGCTCTGGACGCCGATGCGGTGATCTACGCGCCGCTGCTGCCCAACGTGGACGAAGTCGTAGCACTGTTGCGCACCGGCAAGAACGTCGTGACGCCGGTCGGCTGGTTTTACCCGGGTGAGAAGGAGGCCGCTCCGCTGGAGGCGGCCGCCAAAGCCGGCAACGTCACGCTGCACGGCGCCGGCATCGGGCCGGGGGCGGCGACAGAATTGTTCCCGCTACTGCTTTCGGTGATGTCGACCGGGGTGAATTTCGTTCGTGCCGAAGAGTTTTCCGATCTCAGGACCTACGGCGCGCCGGATGTGCTGCGCTATGTGATGGGTTTCGGCGATGCACCGGACAAGGCGCTCACCGGACCGATGCAGAAGATTCTCGACGGCGGATTCTTTCAGTCGGTTCGGTTGTGCGTCGACAAGATCGGCTTTGCCGCCGATCCCCAGATCCGGACCACCCAGGAGATCGCGGTGGCGACCGGACCGATCGACTCACCGATCGGCGTGATCGAAGCGGGCCAGGTCGCCGGGCGCCGCTTCCACTGGGAAGCGCTCGTCGGCGACACCGTCGTGGTCCGGATCACGGTCAACTGGCTCATGGGTGAGGAAAACCTGGACCCGCCTTGGTCTTTCGGGCCCGACGGTGAGCGCTACGAAATCGAGGTCCGTGGCCATCCGGACACCTTCGTCACGGTCAAGGGCTGGCAGCCGGAAAGCGTGGCTGCGGGCTTGAAGAGCAATCCCGGGGTGGTGGCGACCGCGGCCCACTGTGTCAACGCCGTTCCGGCCACTTGCGCGGCAGCGCCCGGTATTCAGAGCTTCTTCGACCTGCCGCTGATCACCGGCCGGGCCGCACCTGGGCTGGCGCGGTAGCCTGCGCGCATGCCACGAACTCTGGCGGTGCAGCAATCCCACGTCGTCCCGGTCGGCGTCGACGACGCCTTCTCCGGCACCTTGCCGATGCCGCTCACCAGGATCTTCAGCCGCTGGTACGGGCCCATCGCTCCGGTCGGCGAAATCCGTGAGCAGAACGGTGATTGGGGCACGGTCGGGCAGACCCGGGTGGTCGCGTTCAAAGGGCCGGGGTCCATGTACGAGACGCTGACGAGCGTGGATCCACCGCACTCGTTCGGTTACGCGATCACCGGAATCGAGGGCCCGCTGGGGCTGCTCGTCGACAGAGCCGATGGCGAGTGGACCTTCACGCCGAGCGGAAGCGGATCGCCGGCGACCACGATCACCTGGCACTGGAACATTCACGCCGCCTCAGCCCTGACCGCGCCGTTGCTGCCGGCGGTGGGTCTACTGTGGCGGGGTTACGCGCGGCGGTCGCTGGCGACATTGTCCGACGAACTGACCCGCTGATGTGCCGGCTATTCGGGCTGCATGCCGGGACTAGCGTTGTCACCGCGACGTTTTGGTTGCTTGACGCGCCGGACAATCTCGCCGAGCAGAGTAGACGTAATCCCGACGGCAGTGGGCTCGGAGTCTTCGACGGCCAAGGCCAACCGCAGGTGCACAAGCAGCCGATCGCCGCGTGGGAAGATGTCGAATTTGCCACCGAGGCACACGATCTGACCGGAACGACCTTCGTCGCACACGTCCGGTACGCCACCACCGGATCGCACGAGGTGGTCAACACCCACCCGTTCCTGCAGGACGGCCGCATCTTCGCCCACAACGGCATTCTGGAAGGTCTCGATGTCCTCGACGCGAGGCTGCGCGAATTGGGCACCGCCGAACTGGTATTGGGGCAGACCGATTCCGAGCGGGTGTTCGCGTTGATCACCGCATCGGTTCGGGCGCGCGGCGGCGACGTGACCGCGGGCCTGGTCGACGCGATGCGCTGGTTGGCCGACAACGTGCCGATCTACGCGGTCAACATTCTGCTGAGCACGGCTACCGACCTGTGGGCGCTGCGTTACCCGGAGTCGCACGAGTTGTATGTGTCGGATCGCCGCAAGATTCCCGCGGAGCGCCCATTTCATCTGCGCACCAACAGCATTCGGGCAGACTCGCACAATCTGCATGGTCAGCCTTCAGTCGTGTTCGCCACCGAGCCGATGGACGACGCCGAGCGTTGGCGACTCCTCGAGCCGGGTGAGTTGGTCCACGTCGATGCCGACTTGCGGATCAGTCGCGATCTGGTGTTGCCGGATCCGCCGCGACATCTGCTGCGCACCGAGGAGCTGAGTCCCGCCGCTCGGGCTTCGCTGCACCCAACGGTTCGATGACGACGCGTGCGCTGGTGCTCGGCGGTGGCGGTGTAGCCGGAATCGCTTGGGAGACCGGCATTCTTCTGGGTATTGCCGACGAGTCACCCGCTGCCGCACAGGCGTTGCTGGAATCCGATGTGTTGCTCGGCACGTCGGCCGGCTCGACGGTGGTCGCGCAGCTCGGCGGCGGCCTGGGGCTGGCGGAGCTGTTCGCGCGGCAAGTCGACGAAGCATCCGCCGAGATCGCCCCGGCAGTCGCGGTCGATGCGCTCATCGAATTCTTCCTGGCCGCCCTGTCGGACCCGGACACCACCCTGACACAGAAGCGGCAGCGCATCGGTACGGTCGCCCTGGAAACCGACACCGTGGCCGAGCCGGTCCGGCGCGAGGTCATCGCGCACCGATTGCCTTCGCACGTCTGGCCTGAGCGCACGCTGCGGGTCACCGCCATCGATGTCGCCACCGGCGAACTGGTGGTGCTCGACGGCGAGTCCGGTGTCGACCTGGTCGACGCGGTGGCCGCCAGTTGCGCGGTTCCGGGGGCGTGGCCGCCGGTGACGATCGGGGACCGGCGCTACATCGACGGCGGCATCGGCAGCACCATCAACCTGCACGTCGCTGAGGACTGCGCCCAGGCGGTCGTGCTGATACCGGCCGGGGAATCGGCGCCGTCGGCGTTCGGCCTCAGTGCTGCAGAAGAACTCAACGCGTTTCGCGGCGCGGCCCTCGGGGTGTTCGCCGATGACGAGTCGCTCGCCGCCTTCGGGCCCAATGCGCTGGATCCGAACTGCCGCCCGCCGAGCGCGCGGGCCGGACGCGCGCAGGGCCGCCGTGTTGCGGCAAGGGTCGCCGCGTTCCTCGGCGTCAGGTAACCCGCCGGCTCGGGTCGACGGAGTCCAGCGCCGTCACCGCCAGTGCGCGACCGACCTCGATCACCTCAGCGGCCCGGTGGAATTCCAGACTGCGGCAGGCCGACCGGGGCACCTCGATGAGTAAGTCCGGGGGATAAGCCGCCAGGGTGTGCCGGGCCAGAGCCGCCTGGGCGATATCGATGGTCCGGTTCATCACTTCGAAACTGCCCAGCTTGGGCACCTCGGGCTCATCGGCGGAGTAGTCCGACGCCGGCTCGTCGGCGGCATCGCCGTCCTCGGGGTTCAATGCCCCGAATTTGCTCAGCACCGACCGCGCCGTGGGCGAGTCGAACATGGCAGAGGTGCTGCTCAGCACCCGGTTGAGCCACTCGCCCGAGGACTTCGGCTCCGGCTCGGGTTCGTCGCCGGTCTCGCTGCCCGACAGGCTGACCGCGATGGTCAGGTCGGCATTGACGGCCGCAATCGGCGCCATCGGCAGCGGATCGAGGATCCCGCCGTCAGCGAGCAGTCGTCCATCGATGGCGTACGGCGAGATGACTCCCGGGATGGCGATGGATGCCCGGATCGCCTC
>CBAAAS010000152.1:0-6683 GCA_964658855.1 uncultured Mycobacterium sp. | reverse complement strand
CGATCCATGACCAGGAACGACCTGCCGAGCACATCGCCCGTCGGTTCGAGCCACAGCGCCGGCGGCACCCGGACCGGTGTGGGCGCCAATGCCCGCAGGATGCTGAACTGCCTTGCCAAGTCGTAGGGCTCGAGTAATGCGGGTGGCGGTGGACGCAGGCGGATCACGACATCACGACGGGAACTGCGCGTCACCACCGTCAGCGCCAGCATCTCCGCCGAGTGACCGAACTCCACACTGTCGAGACCGTCGATCCGGACGTCGTCACCGACCTGGTGTGCGAGCCACGCGGCGAGCCGACCATCGGTCTCGGTCACGTGTAGGACACCTTGCGGTCGGATTCAGCGGTCAGGCCGAGCTCGGGCCAAATTCCGCCGATGAGGCTCTCCATGATTCCGTAGCCGACGGCATCACCATCGCGGACTCGGATTGGTGTGTCCCTGAACTGGCCGAGTAACGCCAGGTTCTCGTCACTCCAACAGTCGCTGAGATATTCTCCGTCCACATGCAGCTCACCTTTGAAGGCACCATGCTTGTGGCCGGCCCAGTTCCCATAGCCGCCGGTTTTCAGGAAGAAGCCGGAGTCGCCGAGCGCCTCTACCTCGATGACGCGCTGTTCGCCCGACTCCGTGGTCATCACCAGCTCGCCGCCCCGCACGAATCGGGTGTGGGTGTCGTAGGCGATCTGCGACCTGACGCTGCGCACCGCTGTCTGGGTGCCGTCATCGCCGTTGAGGTAGGCCGAGCTGTACTCCCAGGGCCCCTCCACGATGAAGATCGCGGTCTCGTAGTAACTGCCATCGGGCCGTCGGAAGAAGGCGGGTGACCACTTCATTCCGCCGCGGCCGCCCTTCGGTGTGCCGGGGGAGGGGATCAGATCCACGAGTGGTTCGCCGATCGCCTGCCGGACGCCCCAGGAGTGGTCGCGGAAGCCGAACCACTCCTCGGGATTCACCTCGTGGGTCTCGTCGCCGACGGTCACGGTGCCCGACGCCCAGCCGCCCTGGTGATACCGGATGACGTCTACGTCGACTCGGCCCGTCTGCCGGTTACGGACCAGGTTGCGGTCCTCGAAGAACGGGGGGGTCACGCCGGTCAAGACGATGTCGAACGAGATCGGTTGCACGTCATTGGGTTCCAGTCGGAAGCGCATCTGTTTGAGCGGCTCGACGACCTCCATGTGGATTGGCCCGACGGCCATCTCCTCGGGAGCGGAGTGCAGCATGCGGCTGCCGCGCACCGTCCACTGCTGCCTGCCGCAGGAGACGCCGCCGAACCCGTCGATGATGCCGCGATTCTGATATTTGCCGAGCCCGAAGTCGACTTGCAGGGAGCCGTCGACGCGGGCCAACGACGCCCAGATCTTCTCGGTCCACGCCAGATCGGACTGCGAGAGCGTGGCGAACGTGTCGACGATCTGGTGGTTCAAACCCTCGTCGGCGCTGAGGAGGCGGCCAATGTCCTTAATTCCCATACGTTCCTATCGTTGTCGGGACGAGAAGTACCATCTGCCGGATGACCGACGACGCACGCGAGCGCATTCTGGCCGCGGCTGGGCGCTGCATCGAGCGTCGCGGTGACACGCAGATCCGGATGGCCGAGGTGGCCAACGACGCGGGGCTCGTCCGCTCGACGGTCTATCGCTACTTCCCAACCCGCGACGACCTCTTGCTGGGGTTGGTGCTGATGCGCATTGACGCGGCATTGGCGCGATTGGTGCGATCGTTGCGGCGGCCCGACGATCCGCGTCGGTGCATTCCGAGGATGGTGCTGGTTCCGGTCGACTCGGTCGATGGAGATCCGTTGAACGAAGCCTTGTTCGCCAGTGAAAGCACCGCGCTGGCAGGCGCGCTGGAACTGGGCTCGGAACGAATCGTGGACGTGGTGATCGCGCATTACGAGCCGTTGTTCGCCGCGTGGCAGACAGACGGCGAGATGTATCCCGATCTGGATCGGCGGGAGGTGGCGCGCTGGATCCACACCGCGGCACTGTTCCTATTGTCCGAGCCGTGGCGACACCGATCGCACCGGGCAAAGCGGCGCTTCGTCGACCAGTTCGTCGTCCGTGCGCTCGTCCCACCGATCGGACATTAGATCATTTTTGTCCGACCGACGGTGCGATGCGCGTAATTTCTTGACGGTGACGATTCCCTCCGCCGTGGAAGAGCTCGAGCCCGCCTGGTTCAGTGAGATATTGGGGATGCAGGTGGACGGGGTGGAGGTCCTCGATGCGCACTCCGGCACGACGGGCCGGGCGCGCGTCCGGCTGACTGGCGCCCCGGAGTTGCCGGCCAGCGTGTTCGTCAAGCTGCAGCCCTTCAGTCCTGAGCAGCGTAGTTTCTTGCGCAAGGTGGGGCTCGGCGTGGCCGAGGCGCGCCTGTACGACGCCGTGGGAGACCAGCTGCCAGTGCGCATTCCGCGTGTCTGGCACGCCGCGTGCGACGCCACGGATGGCTCCTTCGTGATGGTGCTCGAGGACCTCGCCGCGTCGGGCTGCCGCTTCCCGAAGCCGGCGGACGTCGACGTGCTCAGCGTCGCCACGTCGTTGATGGACGAGCTGGCCCTGCTGCACGCCGGCTATCGCGGCGCCGAATTGTCGTGGCTCACCCCGCCCGACGGCATGCGGCGCAAGCCCACCGACGGCGAACTCGCCTCCCGTCGCACGCACTTCATCCAACTCGCGCTCGATCAGTTCGGCGACGAGATGGGACCGGTGTTCCGCGCGCTCGCCGAGCTTTACATCGCCCGCTCGGGCGACGTCATCGCATTGTTCAACGAGGGCGAGCACACCCTGATCCATGGCGACGACCACATCGGCAACCTGTTCGTCGATAACGGTCGTACCGGTTTCTACGACTGGGCGGTCGCCTCGCGAGCGCCGGGCGTACGCGATGTGGCCTACTTCCTGTGCAACTCGTTGCCGGTGAAAAGCCGCCGCGCCGAGCAGAATTCGCTTCTCGCGCGTTACCGCGAGGCGCTGGCGGCCAACGGCTGGACGCTCGACGCACAGACTGTTCGCAACCAATACCGGCTGTTCTCGATCTACTCGTGGATCGCCGCGGTATCGACGGCGGCGATGGGCTCACAGTGGCAGCCCGTCGAAGTCGCCCGCCCGGCGTTGATCAGCACGACCGCGGCGATCGAGGACCTGGACGTGATGGGTCTACTCAGCGAACAGTTATGAATCCGCGCAAGGCGGACTAGCGCCATGCTGCACCGACAACGGCGAGTATGCACGTTGATGCCATCAACATCTTCGGCGTATCCGCAGGTGCTTTGGCGTCGTTTCGCGTCGTCTCGCGTCGAGAAATCCAGCGTTTTCCCAGCTCAAGGCCATTTCTGAGCCTGGTTCGATTCCCGGCAGCTCCCCAAAGAAGAAGCTGGTCAGGGCCACAGGCTCTGACCAGTTTCTTTTTCATCCACATTTCATCTACACCTCCGCTGCGCCGCGGCCGCAGCCGGGTGCCGCGCAGCGCTCGTTAGCGTGTAACTCAATCGCGAGTCTTAAAGCAGTTCATTGTTTGGCCGGTGCGCAGCGATCACTCGAGTTAGCGATATGCGCGAGGAAGCGTTGATTTACGAGCTCGAAACGGCACACCATCAGAACTGGAAGCAGACCCCCGGATCGGCGCCCTCAGAAAAGCAGCGCTATATGCGGCTTCCGCTGAGCAGTCGCCGAACCTGCTTGGCTATCCCAAGCCGGCGCTGTAGCGATACCGCATCTGTGGAGGACTTTAACTCCTGTTGACCAACCGTGACGTGTCGGGCGGGCAGTCTCCGTAGACTTGCATTGCTTCACGAGATGCCGTCGACAAGCTCCGACTGGACGGTACGCCAACCCCACGCTCGTGGGTGGCTCGGATGACGAAGCGGCTGGCACCAACCGGTGTCGGCAAGAGCGCCTCCCGAGCGGAGGCTCGAAAGTTCGGAGTCTTCATGTCCGGGTATGTCTGGGATCTTTCGGGCACCGGCAGGCACTGCGATTCGTATAGGGCCGGCCACCAGATTCATTGGATTCATTTCAACCACTCCATGCGGGAGCCGGCAGAGGTCATCCCCGTCACCGCATCGGTGGACGACGACGGCCTGGTACACATCGATGTTGAGGACCTGTCCCTGGTGCGGTGGAACCATCGACCGGCGGTGGTACACGCTGCGCTGGAACGCTTCGCTGGGAGGGCGGAATGGAAGCCGCGCTGGTATCTCCTGGCGGTTCCCACCGAGGCTTTCATGGGAAGTGCGCGAAGCGTATTCAGCTTGGCAGCGCTGGACGGACGGCGAGATTGCCACGTCACCCGCACTACCAATCCCGATCACCTGATTACCACGGAGTCTTCTCCGACGAATCTGCCGCCCTTGCGGGTAGCAACCCGGTACTTATCGAGGAGGCCCGGGCCCAAGTTGAGCCCGCACGATTGATGGTTGACCGTAACTTCATGCCCCGGTGTTAGTCGGCGAGAAACGTCAGCACCTACTCGACATCGTTGTTGCCGTGGTGCTCGAACCCCGATCCGAGCGAGAAGTAGATGGCCGCGAAGTTCGAGATCAGCAAGGATCACGCCGGTAAGTTCCGATTCCACCTCAAGGCCCCCAACGGTGAGATCATCGCCGCCAGCCAAGGTTACGAGCCAAAGGCAAGCGCCGAGAAGGTGATTGAGGCAATCAAGACGCACGCGCCGACGCCAAGGTCGAAGACCACACTTAAGCCAATCTTCTCAGCCCGTTAAAGATTCATGATCCGGAATCCAACCCCGAAACTATCCGGCACAGGGGCTCAGGTGCCGCCGCGATCTCCGGAGGTCCCCGGCATCGGTCAGGGCCCGCCTTTCCAGTGCTCGATGCGGTGGTGGTCGGGGGTGAAGCCGTTTTGCACGCCCCACAGCACGGCTTGGGTGCGGCTATCAACGTTGATTTTGCGGTAAATACTGCGGATGTAGGACTTCACGGTGTTGGGGCTTAAGTAGGTCAGCCGAGCGACGTCGGCGTTGTTCTTTCCCTGCGTGATCAGGGCTAAGACTTCTGATTCGCGGTCGCTGAGTCCTTCGGTGCGCCCAGGCCAGTCCAGGCCTAGGGCGCTGCGTGCTCGTGGGGCGGGGTCGCTGATCACCAGCTCCCCGGCGTGGACGGCTTCGAGGGCTGCGACGAGTTCCCGCGCAGGCAAGGTCTTGGAGAGGTAACCGTGAGCGCCGTGCTGGCGGGCGCTGGCGATCAGGTCGGGGTGAAAATTCCAGGTGTAGACCACAACGCGGTGGGCGCGTGGATTGGTGATCAACGTGGCGATCTCATGGTCGTCGGTTTCGGGTTGGGCGAACGAGTCGTACAACGCGATGTCGACGGGGTCTTTGACGCCCACAGAGGCGTCCAGTTCGGCGACCACAATCCGGTCGCGGTAGTTGTCGAACATGTTGGCCACCCCCTTGACCACCACGTCGTAATCGTCCACAAGAGCCACAGTGATCGGGCGCTTCGTTGCAGACGACATCATGACAATTTACCCCCCCAGGGGTGTAGTCGAACCCCCCTAAGGGGTGTTGCATCGTTTCATGCGTCGAACAGGTTCGACGCTTTAACGAGAGGAATTACGACATGATGACTAGTTTGGCGGCAACCGAGATTCTGGCCCGCTCGACGACCGTGACCAGTGTCGGCTGGATCGGCTACATCGTTATCGGCGCCCTGGCGGGCTGGCTCGCATCGCTGATCATGAAGAGCCGGGAAGGTCTGCTGCTCGACATCGTCATAGGCGTGGTCGGCGCGCTGGTGGGCGGTTTCCTGCTGAGCTTCGTCGTGGACACCGCTCACGGGGGCTGGTGGTTCACCTTGTTCACCGCGACCTTTGGAGCGGTAATTCTGCTAGCTCTGAGGCGCATGGTCGGCGGCGCAGGTAGGCGTGCAGGCGGCCCCAGGGTTCGGTAAGCCTGCCGAGAGACTGCTAACCAGCGCTTGCAATAGCTAGCGTCGTTATGACACCAGAGGCCACGGCATACCCACGAAATGCGGGACTTCCCTCAGTTCGACCGCCCGACGGCGGTGCGCCACCACTCGTGGCGTGGGTAGCCGTGGACTCGACGAGAGGGAACGAGATATGTCAGAGAACAACAGCGGTCCCATCAGTGGTCCTGGGCGTGGTCGATGATGCCGCCGGCATCGTCAAACAGCTGCTCGGCATCATCTTCCGCCGTGGTGACTTGCAGGAAGACCCCTGCATCTCTGCCGGCCCATCGGCTGCCCGCCCGTAAAAGTGTAGGGAAACCCCTTATTGACCCGCACACATGTCTGGCTCAGGCTTTTTTCAGGGTTAATTCATGTGAGAGACACGTCGGCAGGTGCACGACAACGCGGTCGAGAGGACGAAGTTCATGGTCAGCGCGCGCTCTTGGGCTCGGTTCGGAATGTTGGCAGTGGGATTGGGCGTCGGGGCGACGCTGGGTGCGACGCCCGGCATCGCCTCCGCCGACGGGCTGGACTTTCAGATCTCCTTCGATGGATACGACCTCTTCCCGACGGTGGGCAACTCCGCCACGGCCACCTCCGACATGGGAGATTTCGCGATCGCATTTGGTAACGGTGCCAGCGCCACGGCGATCAACGGACTGGGTAATTTCGCGTTTGCGGACGGCACTAACGCGGCTGCTTTGGTCGGTGGCGGAAATTCCGACACGGCCATCGATATCGGCAACAAC